>CAYQEG010000073.1:0-207 GCA_964416435.1 uncultured Rickettsiales bacterium | reverse complement strand
CGTCGATCTCGCCGTCGTAGTCGTTGTCGATCTCGTCGCAGCCCTCGAGGGCGTCGGGGTGGTAGTTCCGGATGCGCCGGGAGGTGTCGTCGCAGTCGCCCTCACACGGCGTGAAGCTGTCGCCGTCCTGGTCGATGAACTCGGCGCCGATGCCGTCGTCGATGACGGTGTTGCAGTTGTTGTCGATGCCGTCGCAGACCTCGGGGG
>CAYQEG010000072.1:0-34282 GCA_964416435.1 uncultured Rickettsiales bacterium | reverse complement strand
TCGCGTCGTCGTCGTCGGTCGCGTCGTCGTCGTCGGTCGCGTCGTCGTCGTCGGTTGCGTCGTCGTCGTCGAGGATCACGACCGAGTCGTCGTCGTCGGTCGGGCAGCCGAGGAGCAGGGGCAGGGTGAGCAGCAGCGACGCGAGGTTGCGATGGCGCATGGGGCCTCCGGGCGGTTCGCTGCAGCATAGGCTGCGCGCCGCCCGGTCAGCGATCGTCCCCGTCGGTCGGCGCCCCGTCGGGGCGGTTGAAGCCCTTGACCGTCGCGGCGAAGCGGTCGAGCCGATCGGCGACCGCGCGCATCACGCTGCCCGGCGTCCAGTCCCCGTCGGCCAGCTCCCCGGCGTCCTCACCCGTGAGCAGCGCGACCGCCTCGTCGACGCTCGCGACGGGAGTCACGGAGAAGCGCCCCTCGCGCACGGCGTCGATGACCGGCGCGCGCAGCACCAGGTGACGCACGTTGGCGGTCGGGATGAGCACCCCCTGGTCGCCGGTGAGGCCCCGCGACTCGCAGACCGCGAAGAACCCCTCGATCTTCTCGTTGACCCCGCCGACCGCCTGCACCCGGCCGTCCTGGTCGATCGAGCCGGTGACCGCCAGGTCCATCCGCAGCGGGACCTCGGACAGCGCCGACAGCAGCGCGCACGCCTCGGCGAGGGACGCGCTGTCCCCCTCCACTCCGCCGTAGGACTGCTCGAACACCAGGCTGGCGGACAGCGCGAGCGGCCGCGTCTGCCCGAACCGGGAGCCGAGGAAACCGGAGAGGATCAACACGCCCTTGGAGTGGATGGGTCCGCCCAGGGCGACCTCGCGCTCGATGTCGAGCACGGTGCCGCGCCCCAGCCGGACGGACGCGCTGATGCGCGTGGGCCGGCCGAACGCGATGGTGCCCAACTGGGTGACGCTGAGGCCGTTGATCTGGCCGACGTGGCGGCCTTCGGTCTCCAGGTGCACGGTGTCCTCGTCGATGGACTCCAGGACGCGGTCCCGCAGCCGCCCTCCCCATCGCTCGGAGGCCTCGACGCTCTGGCGCACGTCGTCGAGGGTGACGACCTCCCGCTCCGCGACGCCAGCCCGGTAGTCGGCCTCGCGCAGCAGGTCGCTCAGGGAGTCGAGGTGCACGCTGAGCCGCTCGCTGTGCGCGGACCGTCGGCTCGACTCGAGCATGACCCGCGCGACGGCTTCGCAGTCGAGGGGGCGCAGGTCGTCGTGCCGGGCGAGCATCGCGAGCAGCCGGGCGAAGCGCAGGTTGCCGTCGCCATCCCGGTCGACGTCCGGCTCGAAGTCGGCGGGCACCTTGAACAGCAGGCCGAACTCGGGATCCAGCGCGCTCAGCAGGTAGTACAGCCGCGGCGTGCCGATGAGCACCACCCGCACGCTCAGCGGCGCCGGCTCGGGCTCCAGGGAGTCGGTGGAGACGAGCCCCGCCGCCTCGCCGACGCTCTGGATGCGCACCTCGCCCGACCGCAGCGCCTGCTTCAGCTCGCTCCAGGCGAACGGTTCGGTGAGCAGCTTGTCCGCGTCCAGGGCGATGAACCCGCCGTTGGCCCGGTGCAGGTCGCCGGCCCGGATGCGGGTGAAGTCCGTGACCAGCGTGCCGAGCCGGGCCTGGTGCTCGATCCGGCCGACCAGCGTGCCCAGGCGGGGCCGCTCCTCGACGATGACCGGCGCGCCGGTCGTCTCGGCGTGGTCGACGACGAGGTTGACGCGGTAGCGGCGGAGCCAGGAGCCGTCGTTGTCGCCGTTGCTGCCGAGCGCCTGCGCCAGCGGGTTGGGCGGGCTGGGGCGGAAGCGCTGAGCGTTGGCGACCGCGTCGTCCCGCATCGCGTCGAGGTGGGACGAGACGCCGTCGTGTTCGGCCCAGGCCTGCCGCAGCGGCGCCATCAGGGCGTCGACGGCGGCGGCGCCGACCTCCTCGTCCAGAGCCCGGACCTGGTCCCGCAGCTCCTTCTCCCACAGCGGCATCTGGCGGATGATCTCCTCCAGCTCCGCCCTCAGCGGGGGGACGGCCCGAGCGAGCTCCGCTTCCTGCTCGTCCGTCAGGCTCGCCAGGGCGGCCGGGCTCAGCACCTTGCCGTCCTTGCCGGGGGCCAGGCCGAGGCCGGTGGGGGTGCGCAGCAGCAGGTAGCCGCGCTCCTCGGCGCGCGTCTCCAGCTGCTTCAGCGCGGCTTCGGTCTCTTCGGCCCGCGCGGCTTGCAGCTCCTCCAATCGGGCGCGGTACTCCTCCGCCTCGAAGGCGGCCGGCACCGCGATGGCGAGGTCCTCGACGAGGTGGTCGAGGTCGGCTCGCAGCTCCCGCCCGCGGCCGGCCGGGAGCAACAGGTGGCGGGGCCGGTTCGGGAGATCGAAGTCGCTGACGTAGGCCTGGTCGGGCGGGGTCGGTCGGTCCGCAGCGACCTCCTCGAGCAGCCGGCGCACCAGGAAGTGCCGCCCGACGCCGGGCGGCCCCAGGGCGAAGACGTTGTACTCGGCGTGGGGCATCGAGGCGGCGAACCGCAGGGCCTCGGTGGCGCGCTCCTGGCCGAGGACCTCGTCCAGCGGCTGCAGCTCGGCGGTCGTCTCGAAGGGCAGCTCATCTGCGGCCCAGGGAGGGCACAGCGCCTCGACGGTCAGGGGGCGGGGCAATTCGCGCATCGTGACCTTCCGACAGGTCCAGGATCCCCCGTCGCCAGCGACGCGCCAGCCCGATGGCGGGCTACTTCAAGCCGCGGTAGTCGAAGCTGATCTCGAGGTCCTCGCCCAGGGCGAGCAGCTTCTCGAAGTAGATCGGCCGGCCCTCGACCGGGACCGACACGGCGACCGGCACCGCGCCGGTGCCCAGCCCGCCGCCGCTGTGCTGGGCGATGCCGCCGCGGGAGACGCCGTCGCTGTACTCGCCCGCGGCGAGCGCGAGCATGTCGGACGTGGCGAGGGGTCGGCTGAGGCCGGAGACGTGGCGGACCGAGCCGTCGTAGCTCTTCTTCTTCACCTTGGCGTCCCACGGCGCGTAGACGGTCCACGCGACGTAGGTGATCGGCACGTCGGCGGTGGGCAGCTGGGCCTCGAAGGTGCCCTTGCCGTCGGCGCCGGGGGCCTGGCCCTCTTCGACGTAGACGACGGCGACCTGGAAGTCGGCGAGCGCGCCGCCGGCCGACTGGGAGCGGACCAGCGGGATGAGGATGCGGCCGTCGGCGGCGCGGGCGGGCTGCACGGACTTACCGGCGACCTGGGCGCTCCACAGCTCGGCGCCTTCGGGCAGCGCGAGGCGCAGGAACTGCTTGCGGTTGTTGCGAACGCGGTACTGCACCGACGTGAGGCGTCGGCCGTCGGCGGTGAACATCGTGGTCGCCTCGGCGACGTCCAGGAGGGTGACGAGCACCTCGACGTCCTCGTGCTGCGTGACCTGCAGGGGGAGGGACGCGCCGGAGCCGAGGTACTTGTAGGCGAGCAGGATGGGGTTGCTGGTGACGCCGAGGATGGCGCCGGGGAGCATGCGGACGTCGATGGGGGTGGCGCTCAGCGCCCGGTCTCCAGTGGCGGTGTCGTCGGGGGCCACCTCCAGGGTGCCGATGGCTTCGACGCCGACCCAGCCCTTGGCGCGGTCGACGTCGAGGGGCTCGGGGAGCGGCGCGTCGATGGCGTCGCCGTCCAGCTTGCTCTCGAGCTGCAGCGACAGGGTCCAGGAGCCCTCGGCGGCGAAGTTGAGGTCGACGGTCAGCTTGCTGTCGGCGCCGACGGACCAGTCGCGGATGCCGCTCCCCTGCACGTCGATGAGGGTGGCGCCGTCGGGGATCTGCAGCGAGACCTGCTCGATGCCGGCCTGCAGGATGGTGTAGCTGACGGTGGTGCGCTCGGTGAGCAGGCCTTCGCCGAGGCCGACGAGGGAGAAGACCTCGGCGTAGACGATCGCCTCTTCGGCGACGGTGTCCGGGATCTCGCGCTGCCAGCGCACGTTGATCTGCTGGTTGCCCGGGAGCACTGCGTCGACGATGCGGCGGTCTCCCCGGGTGGTGTCCGACTTGAGTCGCGCGCCGGCGACGACGAAGTCGAGTGCGTCGGCGGCGGGCACGCTCAGGGACAGCTCCATGGCGCCGGCGGGGGTCGGCTGGAAGGACAGGCTGCTGCTGCCTTCGGAGCTGAACACGGAGGTCGCGAACTCGACGACCACGTCGAACGCGCCGCGCTTGTCGGTGACGAGGTACAGCCAGGAGCCGTCGGACCAGGTCGCGGCCTCCTTGCCGCCGACGGTGGCGGAGCGCACCGCGACGGTGGCCGGCAGGATCGGCACCTGGACCCAGCCCCTCTCCTGGAGGACCTCGATCCGCAGGGTGCCTTCGAACAGCGCCGAGGCGGGCTCGCCGTCATCCAGCAGGACGTCGCCGACGTAGCTGGCGCTGCTGACGGTGTAGGCGCGGGGCGCCGTGGGGTCGGGCACGTCGGGCTCCTGAGCCTGCTGGTACAGGTCCAGGAACTCGTCGAGGTTGATGATCACGGTGTCGGGCTCGGTCGCCCCGGCCAGGGACGGCAGGACGAGCGCGGCCGACAGGGCCAGGGCGATGGAGAGTCGGGTCGACATGGTCAGTTGCCTCGCGGGTGTTGTTGTGGGTAGTGGGGGGCCCGCAGGGGCCTCGCCGGCTCTCCGTCGCGCTGGAGGCCCCTCGTCGCTTGACGGGGATTCACCCCGCCTGCGCTCCTCGGAGCCACCAGCCCGCCGGACCGCTCGGCGATCCCTCATCCGTTCCCCCCACCACCCACAACCCGGCGCGCCCGGACGACGACGCTGGGGGCGGCGCCGGCCGGGACGAGGAGTTGTTGGTACAGGAGGGGTTCGCCGACCCGGGGGACCGGGACGGAGCGGGTGGAAGCGGTGATGAGCATCGGGGTGTCCAGCGGCGGGGCGGACGCGTTCTGGAACGGGCCGTCGATGGCGGGGTCCGGCGTGGGCTCGGGCATCGGCTGGAAGTCCGGCTGGTTGCGGTCGTCGGCGACGCCGTCGTAGTCCCCGATGCCGAAGGCGACGTCCTCGCCTTCGTATCCGTAGGCGCTGCCGGAGTGCGGATCACCGACGCGGCCTTCGACGACGAACTCCCCGTCGACCGAGACGTCCTCGAAGGTGATCGTGGTGCCCGCGCTTGAGGAGGAGCCGGTGGCGGTCTGGGTGGAGGTGCGGCTGCCGTCCTGCAGCCCGGAATCCTCGTCGTCCTCGGTCACGGTGACCTCAACGGACTGGCGGCTGAACGGTCCGCCGCCGCCGCCGCCGCCGCGGCCCTCGCCTCGGCCGCCGAGGCCCGCGACGCCGCCGACGCGCCCGGGGCGGCCTCGCGGAGGGGGAGCGGGGGAGGCGGGCGCGCGGGCCCGGGTGTCGCGGTCTTCCTTGGCCTTGCGCTTGGTCCGGACTTCGGCGAGCCGGTCGGAGACGCGGAAGTTGTCGGCCTCGACCTCGGAGGACTCCTCCTCCTCGAGCCCTTCGAGCTTCTTGCCGAGCTCGAGGGCCTGGCTGTAGCTGCGCTCGGCGGCTTCGTACTCGCCGGCCGCCTCCTGGCGCTCGGCCTCCCGCTGGACCTCCTCGTACTGGCGGTACTCGGACTCGGAGCGGGCCCGGGCCTGCTCGCGCACGCGGCGCCGCATGGTCTCCTCGGCGGGGGCCTTGTAGGCGGGGGCGTCGCCGCCCCGGTCCTTCTCGTCGGCGTCCTCGTCGCCGCCGTAGACGAGGTCGATGTTGGACTGCAGGCGCAGGGTGTTGTCGTTGCTGGCGCCGAGCACCTCGAGCTCGTCGAGGCGGGCCTGGGCCTGGTCGAAGTCGTTGTCGAGCCAGGAGTCGACGGCGCTCTGGAAGAGGGCGTCGGCCTGGTCGGCCTGGTCGCGCCCGGTCTCGTCGGAGACGACGAAGCCGTAGGCGATGCCGCCCCCCTCGGTGAACGAGTCGACGCGTCGGCCGGGCTGGCGGCGGGCCTCGGAGTAGCCGGGGGGGAGGTGGAGGGAGACGCGGGAGGCGGCGACCGGGGCGTCGACGGCGGGGAGGACGAGCTCGCGGTCCTCCCGTCGGCCCCAGGCGTCGCCTTCGACGAGGAAGGCGAGCTCGACGGGCAGGGAGATGAGGCCCTCGACGGTCTCGACGGAGCGGGGGAGGGGGATGGCGAGGTGTTCGCCCTGGCGGACGGGGGTGGCGGCCTCGCCGCGGACCTGGACGGCGAGGAGCCGCGCGCCGGGGGGCGGGGTGACCAGGAGCTGGTGGCCGACGTCGTTGCGGACGTCGTACTTGACGCGGATGAGCTGGCGTCCCTCGGCGGTGGTGGCGACGAGGAAGTCGGCGACGTCGACGATGACCGGAGGGCCGGAGACGGGCTCGAAGCGCAGGAGCGCGAGGTGTCCGCCGCGGCCGGTGGGGGAGCCTTCGAAGGCGCCGGTGGGGGTGCCGCTGACGAGCCCGCGGGCCCAGCCGGGGGCGGCGGAGGCGGCGCGGCCGCGCCCGCCGGACAGCTCCACGGCCGCCTCCCACTCGCCGTCCCGGGCGAGCTGCAGGGCGGCCTCTTCGACGCGGTCGGCGCCGTCGAGGGAGAAGTCGGGCACGACGACGCGGCCCTCGGCGCCGCGGGGGAGGTCGGCGGTCCAGGTCAGGTCGAGGGTGACGAGGTCGTCGGCGGGGCTCTGGAGCTCGACGGTGAAGCGGTCGCGGTCGCGCCGCACGTCCCGCACCGTGGCGCCGGTGACCTCGACGTCGGGGCCGAGGCCGTGGGCGGTGAACTGCAGGCGGTCGAGGCTGCCGTGCTGGAGGCGCCAGCGCAGGCGAGCGCGGCCGGCGAGCTCGGAGTCACCGACGGTGAGGCCGATGGCGACGCCGCCGTAGGCGCGGGTGCCGCGGTCGCGCGGGCCGGCGGCGGGCTCCAGCCGCAGGGACAGGGGGCCGGCGGCGGTCCAGGCGCCCGACGGCAGCGGGAGGGCGCCGCCGAGGGTGAGGTCGAACTCGGGGGTGGCGACGACGGTGACGTCGCCACGCACGGCGTCACCCAGCGGGAGCGCGACGGCGGCGAGGCGCGGGTCGCCGGGCATCGTGGTGACGAGGCGGACCTCGACGGGGCGGTCGACCCAGCCGGTGACGACGACGCCCTCGGTGGCGTCCCAGGCGGCGGGTCCGCCGTCCCAGGTGACGCGGGCGTCGTCGGGGCTGGCGTGGAGCAGCGGCAGGTCCAGCCAGCCGGGCTCGAAGGTCTCGATGCGCCAGGTGGCGTCCACGGCCACCCGCCCGTCGGCCAGCGCTTCCAGCCGGACGGTGCGGGAGGCCGCGAAGGGGCCGGGGAGGGGGGCCGGCTCGGGCTCGTCCGGTGGCTGCAGCCAGGCCCAGGTGGCGCCGTCGATGACGACGAGGTCCTCGGCGGCGGCGGCCCCCGGGAGGGCCAGGGCGAGCATCAAGACGGGGAGGACGCGGCGCATCGTCATGGGCTGTGACACGGCAGGGCGCGGCGTGTTCCCGGCGGTTGGGGGCGTTTACGAAGGCGTTACGGAGGGCCGCGGCGGCGGCGACGTAGGGCGATCGCGCGAGAAAGTCGAAGAAACCTGGACCCCTGGGGGGTGCGGGATTCGTTGCGGGTGGTGAGCCGGTCCCGTCGGGCCGGCCGGGAGTGAAGCCATGCCCCGCACCATCGTCCTCGTTCGCCTGCTCGCTGGTCTCTGCTTGCTCGTCACGTCGCCGCTGGTGGCTCAGGGCGGGAGCGGAGGCTCCGTCGTCATCGAGGGGGAGGCGCCGGGTGACGAGTTCGGCGCGGCCGTCGAGGTGCTGCTCGACCGGGAGGGGCTCCCCCTGCTCGTTGCGATCGGCGCGCCGGGGGCCGACGGGGGCGGCGGGGCGTTGTACGTCGTCGATCTGACGCGGCCCCGGCCGGAGCCCCCCCGGTCGGCCGCCGAGGCCGACGTGGTGGTGCTGCCCGGCGTGGAGCGTCGGCTCGGTCGCGCGGTGCAGCAGATCGAAGACGTCGACGGTGACGGCCACGGAGACCTGCTCGTCCAGACCGAAGGACGTGGCTTCGTCCTCGGCTCCGCGGCTCTGCTGGCCGGCCGACCGTTCGAGGACCTGGACGACCTCTTCCTGGAGAGCGAGCCCCCTGTCGAGGGTGAGGCGGACCCCGGCTGCGTGACCGTCGACCTCGACGACGATGGGATCGACGACTCCCTCTGCGGCGCGCCCGACGCCGGCCCCTTCGGCGAGGGGCGGGTCACGCTCCTGCTCTCCGGACACGCCGTCGACGGTGGTGAGGCCGGGCACGAGGGCGCCGGCTCGGATCCAGGCCCCGTCCACGACTCGCTCGTCCACGAGCGTCCCTTCGGCCTGTCGACATCCGAGCTCGCGCTGATGCCCGGCCTTCAGGACACGCTCCCCCACCTCGCCGGCGTGGCCGCCGGCGCCGAGCTGGGTCTGAGCATGCCGTGGTCCTCCCAGTCGCCGTGGACGCTGGACGGCGAGGAGGTCGAGGTGCTGCTCGACGGCGCGGCGGGCTACGAGGCGGTCATCGACGGCCGCTTCGTGCACAGCGTCCCCCTCGCCGTGCCCGGCGGCGGGCCGAGCGTGGCCGTCGTCTTCGCCCGGGGGGCCGAAGGCGAGCTGGGCATGCACTGGCGGCTGACGACCTCGAGGGTCGAGCGACGCGGGCCGCTCGGCGGCTTCGCGACGGGCAACACGAGCGACCGCTACTTCCTGGACGGCCGCGAGCTGCTGCCGTCGCCGATGAGCGCGCTGCTGCCGGGCCTGGACACCTTCGAGCCGAAGGACGGCGGGCCCGAGATCGTCACGTACGACCCGGCCGCCGAGCTGTGGTCGGTCCGGGTCGGCGGCCTGAACCGGGAGTTCGGTGAGATCAGCGAGCTCTGCGGCGCGACGGAGGTCGGACCCACGGTCGTGGAGTGGAACGTGTCCGGCGAGGCTGTCGCCGCGCAGCGCTGGCACCTCTGCCGGCAGGTCGACGACCGCGGCAACGCGACGCTGTACCGGTACGACGACCTGCGGCGGCTCCTCGACGTGTCCTGGGGTGAGGCCGACGCATCCGGTCCGGACCCCCAACGTCCGGCGGCCCAGCGGGTCCACCGGCTCCAGTTCGAGTACGCGGCGGCGAACCCGAACGCGCGGTTCGCCGCGGCGACCGACGGTGTTCGCGCGGACGGTTCGTTGCTCGGCTCGGTCACCCACCGGGTCGCGCCGGACGGCAGCGGCCACCAGCTCGAGCGCGCCTGGCGGTTCGAGTACGACAACGCCAACGCGGCGCAGCGCACGCTGCTGGCCGAGGTGTGGCTCGAGGGGGCGCCCGACGCCGACGGCGTGGTGCGTGCAGCCACCCGGCTGCGCCAGTTCCACTACCGGTCGGACCACCCCGACGAGTTCGATGCGGGCGTGCCGTGGTCCGACCCGCACGACCTGTCGGCCAGGTTCCCCGGCACCGAGGGCATGCGCGTCCGCGTGGTCCGCGCCAACCACGACGCGCTGCCCGACCTGCTGTTCCTCGACGTGCACGAACGGTGGAAGGAGGCGACGCCCCCCGTCTGCGCCCAGGCATGCCCCGAGCCCGCAGAGGTCGACGCCGACACGTGCTTCGACCCGGCGGCGATTACCTGCCTGGATCCCTCGGACCCGCTCTGGGCGGAGGTCTGTCAGGCCCCGGTGACGGCGCGCGTGTTCATCAACGTCGGCGACCTGCAGTTCGAGGAGGACGCCGTCGCCTCGGGCCTCGTCGAGGCCTGGGCGGCGACGCAGAACGGGCCGTCGGACGGCTCCATCGCCCGGTTCGAGGCCGAGCTCCAGTTCGTCGACATCAACGGGGACGGAGTCGACGACCTGGTGGGGCCGGCGCGAACGGTCCTCAGCGCCCAGGGGGCCGACTGGCACGCGCTGGCGGCGACGCCGTCGGTGCTGCACCCGTGGCACGAGTGGGACCTGAGCGGCGCCCGTGTCCTGTGGGTCGACGTCGACGGGGACGGACGGGTCGACCAGGTGGTGCCCCCGGCGCCGGAGGACATGGAGGACATCCCGGACGACGGGTTCGGCCCCGGCGGGCTGTGCGTCGCGTCGGGTGGCGATCGCTTCTGGGTGTTCCTCAACCGGACGGTCGGCAACGACCTGAGATGGCAGCGGATGGAGTCGCACCTGCGGGTGCCGTTCTTCGCCGACGGGGCGTGGACCGAGCACCTGGTCGAGCCGAACCTGGCGCTCCCGATCGGGCCAGCGACGATTCCGTCCACCGAGATCTTCGCCGAGATCGGTGAGACCGGCTTGTTCGCCTGCGACCTGCCCGACGGCCGACCGGGCTACCTGGTGCCGTCGCCGATCCTGGCCCAGATGGACTTCGACGAGGCGTCCATCGCGGCGGCGACGACCGGCCGCAGCTACCTGGCCCAACACCTCCAGTTCGGTGACCTGGACGCGGACGGCTGCGCGGACGCGTACTTCTCGTTCGAGACCGGGCCCCTGAAGCAGATCCGAGCGCTCGCCCCGTCGTTCGAGTCGTTCGAGGATGTGCCCGGCTACATCAGCGAGGTCTTTCACGGTGACTGCCGCGGCGGCTTCGAGGCGCCCCAGTTGGACGTGTATCCGCCGGGCGCGTTCCTCGGCTGGCCGACCACCCGGCTGCGCAGCCGCGACTGGGCGCCGGACGCCCAGGTGTCGTGCGGCTCCGCGCCGTTCAACGGGCTGAGCCTGTCCGCCGAGTGTGACTCCTGGACGCTGCAGCCGTGGCAGATGCGGCAATGCGAGCCGGCGGCCAACTGTCCGACCTGTTGCGACGACCCGTGCGGGCTGGCCTACGAGGTCTGCGAGGACTTCGACTGCTCCCAGTGCGTCGGCGAAGCCGAGGACCCCGAGGACCTGGAGCCGCTGGCTCCGTACGACCTGTCCGCGACCCCAGGGCTCGGTTGGCCATCGAGCGCCCCGTACTGCGCTGCGTCCTTCGAGCCATACCTGCCGCCGGGCCAGCCCGAGGGCTGGGATCCGATGCTCCGCCACCGGTTCGCTCGCGGGGTCGGCGAACGTCGACCCGGCAGCTCGCTGGCGGCGACGGTCGGCGGGCAGGCGGTCGATCTCGACGGCGACGGGCGCGTCGAGTGGCTGCAGGCGTGCACCCGGGAGGGGCTGCCGGACCCGATGTCCCAGGACTGGGTCGCGCCTCTTCTGCCGGCCTCGGAGCTGAAGGCCGCGGCGGGCGGCTACCCGCTGGCGCTCAACCTCAACGCGTCGTGGTGGATCGGCTCACCGGAGATGAACTGCGAGTCCGCCCTCCAGGTCCACGCCGGAGTCGAGTTCGTCGGGGCGCTGTCGGTCGACGGTCCCCTGACTGGACCTCCGTCCATGGGTCGGGACGTCGCTGCGCTCCTGGTCGACCTGGACGCCGACGGCTTCCCGGACGAGCTGACGACCGACGGCGTCGGCGGCGTCACCGTCCGGCTACAGGAGCGGGTCGCGCCGGAGCACAGCCTGGAGGCGATCACCTACGGTTCGGGCACCTACCCGCAGGGCACCTCCTTCCTGGCGTGGCGGGCGGGGAACCCCCTGGAGCACCCCAACCTGCCGAGCCCGGACCTGGGCATCGCCGAGCTGGTCGACGCTGCCGGTCACCGCGTCGTCGGGCGCGCCCAGTGCCGCGTCGAGGGCGGTCGACACGTCGGTTGCGGCGTGGTCGTCGAGCAGAACCACCGGGGCGCGTGGAGCAAGGCGCTGTACGCTACCCGGGCGGAGCTCCCGGGGGTGCGGTGGCTGACCGCGCTGCACGAGGCGGACGGCCAGCTCGCGGGGCTGGAGATCCACCTGCCGGCGGGCGCGGACCTGGCGGGGCTCGACGAGGAGGCGCCGTGGTTCAACCCGGCGTGGCGGACGTGCTCCTACGCGATCAGCGACCAGGTGTTCGACGGATCGCTGCAGGCGTACGTCGCCGAGTGCTTGCGGCACCCGTCGCCCTACGTGCCCAACGGGCTGGCGTCGACGGGCGAGCTGCTCGAGGTGGTCGGACAGGTGGCGTCGGCCTGGCCCTATGTCGACGGGGTCCTCGGTCACGGGGTCCAGATCGAGGGGCTGCCGCTGTACCTGCTGCCCCTGACCCCGGGAGACCACCAGCTGTTCGTCAGCGGCGGCCTCTTCGACGAGGCCAGCCGGGCGCCGGCGTGGAGCCTGCAGGAGGGCTACGCCCAGACCGTCGACGACGATCTCGCCACCGAGCTCCGCTGGGACGTCATCCCGGGCGAGGGCGCCCGGCTGCATCGCCGTATCACCACGGTCGCGGCGACGGGCGAGACCTACTCGGATGTCGAGCTCGGCTACGACGGCTGGATCCGGTCTTCGGTGCTCGCCCGGGCGGGCGCCGAGTCTCGCACCACGAGCCGCACCCACGACGCCTACGGCCGGACCGCGACGGTGACCGACGCGGAGAGCCGTACGTCGACGATCCGCTGGACCTCCTGTGGTCGAGAGCGGGTGACGGACCCCCTGTCGAACTGGTCGGAGACCGCCTACGACGACCTGTGTCGCGCGTGGTCGACCTTCGGCTCGGCGGGCGGCGGCATGACCGTCTCGCGAGACGGGCTCGGCCTGACCGCGCACTCGAGCCGGGACCCGGACACCGCCGATCCGGAGCTGGAGCGCTGGTCGGCGGTCTGTCGTGAGCCGTCGCACTTCGGCGACTCACAGCACCCGCAAGCGGCGAGCACCGACGGGCGCTCGCTCGAGCTGACGTTCCAGGACACCCGCGGAAGGGTGGCCCTTCGGCGCTCGTGTCGGTTGCGGTCGATGCCGGCCGACCCCTCGGAGCCCTCGTCGTTCGTGTGCACACCCGGCACCGAAGTCGACGTGCTCTTCCAGCACAGCGACGACGGGCTGGTGGTGGCGAGCAGCGCCCCCCACGCGCCGGGTGCTCGCACGACGTGGACGCTGTACGAGCACGACTCCCTCGGCCGCCCCTACCGGACCCAGCCGGCCCTGGGCACCGACGCCCAGGTCGCGGGCTGGACGCCCGGCCTCGAGGTCGGCCCTCCGACGCAGGTCGACGCTCGGTGGGACCGCGACGTGACGTGGCTCCCGACCGGCGCCGTGGTCGAGCGCCTGCGCTCACCGTTGCTGCAGGAGGTGAGGGTCGACGGCGACGTCGTGTCGCAGACAACGCTGCGGCCGGACGGTCGGGTCGCCTCGACGACGGACGCCATGCTGCGCACGACGACGTCGATCTACGACGCCTGGGGGCAGCTCGAGGACGTCCTCCTCCCCGGGTTCTGGGGAGTCGACGAGAGCGGGCTGGAGATGAACCTCTTCCCGGAGATCCACTACGAGTACGACGCGACCGGTCGCCCGGAGGTGGTGACGGACGAGCGAGGCCAGCCGTGGAGCAGCTGGTACGACGACGCGGGGCGCCCGACGCACCTCTTCGGGCCGGATGGGGCGGTCGTGCGACGGGTGGTCCGTGAGGACGCCCAGCGCCGGGTGACGATCATCGACGCCGAGGACGACGCGCTGGTGGTGCAGACGACCGATGCGCTGGGGCGGACGGTCGGCTCGAGCTTCCCCGATGGCAGCTCGGCCGCGTCGAGCTGGGACGAGTTCGGCGTGCCCGTCACGTCGGTGGACCGACGGGGGTCCGCGGCGACGACGGTGGTCCAGTGGCTGGGCCAGGGTCGCAGGCGGCTGTCGGTCGGCTTCGACGACGGCAGCGAAGAGGTGACGTTCGTCGACGCGGCGGGGAGGGCGCTGCGCTCGATCGACCGGGACGGCGTCGCGACGGACGTCGGCTACGACGACTGGGGCCGCCCGACGACGGTCCGGCTGGGCGCGGCCGACCCGGAGGACCTGTCGACCTGGCCGTCCGGCGAGGTCCAGGTGGAGCGCGGCTACGACGAGCTCGGTCGCCCATCGTGGAGCTGCCCCGGCGGGGTGAGCTCGGGGATCCGGTGCAGCGGCGTCGAGTACGACGACCGGGGGCGGGTGGAGTTCGAGCACGTCGGGCTCGTGCCCGCGAACCTGGACGACCCGGCGTCGTGGACGTCGGACGGCGTGTTCGAGCACAGCTACCGGGACGACGGCAGCCTGGACTGGACGCGGGATCCGAAGGGCGTGGTGACGGACCCTGTCTACGACGCCTCCGGCCGGCTCGAGACGGTGCTCGTGGACGGGGTGTCCGCGGGTCACCAGCTGTACGACGCGACGGGCGCGCCGGTGCGCTTCCACCATGCCGACGGCACGGTCTCGGAGACGGTGCTTGACGACTACGGGCGCGTGATCGAGCGATGGAGCCCAGGGGCGAGCCAGCCGGCGACGTTCGGCTACTGGCCGGACGGGGCGCTTCAGTGGGTCGAGGACGGGGACGGGCAGGCGAACGCGGCGTTCCCGACGCTGGCGGACCGCTGGCTGGCCTACGACGGCGCGGGGCGGCCGACGACGATCACGGAGTGGAACGGCGTCGAGCAGCGGTTCGAGTACGACGGGGTCGACCTGACGGCGATCACGTGGGTGGATCCGGTCGAGGGCGCGCTGTCGCGCCAGGAGCTGCTGACCGACCCGGTGACGGGTCGACCGATCTCGGCGACGAAGGCGATCTCGGTGGCCTGTGCTGCCGACGGTCTCACGTTCGGCACGCTGGACGTCTGCCCGGACGAGGAGCGCAGCTCGACGCGGGTGCTCTTCTCGGCCGCCGGCCGGAGGGAGCTGGTCACCGACGGTGAGGGGCACTCCACGACCTGGACGAACGATCCGGTCACCGGTCGCCTGAAGGCGGTCACCGGCGAGGCGATCGAAGCGCACCTGGAGTACGGGCCGGCGGGCCGTCTGGAGTACGTGACGCGGGGGCCGCTGGTGAGCCCGACGGCGCTGTCGGACCTGGAGTACGACGCGCGGGGGCGGCTGGAGTCGCAGAGCTGGCAGGAGGTGGCGACGGGCGAGCGGTTCGACCTGCGGTGGGCCTACGACACGCTGGGGCGCACGGTCTGGACGGACGCGCGCGCCGACGGGCAGGTCACGGAGGAGACGTACCTCGACTACGACGCCTGGGGACAGGTGGTCCAGCAGGGCCGGAACCTGGCGGGGTCGCCGTCGACGATCGTGCCGAACAACGGGAGCTGCGATCCGGGCGAGCTGTGCTTCGACTACGACGCGCAGGGCCGGACGACGGGGGTGGTGTACCCCGACGAGCGGGCAGTCGCCTACGAGTACGTGGACGGGCAGCTGGCCCAGGTCTGCGACGGTCCGTCGTGCGCGGCGGGTCCGACGCTGTGGGAGGTCTTGGCGCGGGACCCGGCCGGTCGCGAGACGGAGGTCTGGCGCACGGGGGACGTCTTCGAGACGACGACGTACGACGGTGGTGGCCTGCCGGACGGACCTCCAGGAGATCGAGTATCTGCAGCCGACGGGCGCGCCGGGCTCGGGCAGCCAGCGGGTGGTGGTCGACGCGGAGCACGACGGCCTCGGCCGGCTGCTGTCGCGCTGGACGGAGCACGTCGGCGCGGCGCCGCTGGGCGGGCTCGACGAGGTGGTGTCGTACGCCTACAACGCGGCGGGCTGGCTGGTCGAAGAGACGACGGAGGAGGCGTCGTGGACGTACGAGTGGGACCGGGCCGGGAACCGCACGTACGGGATGGACGCAGTCTCGGGCGAGGAGTTCGAGGCGATCCACGGCGCGGACAACCGCTTGGAGTCGATGGTCCGCCGTGCGGCCTCGGGCGTGATGTCGACGGTGTTCGCCTATGACGGAGCAGGCCGCCGGCTGACCGACGAGGAGGGCAACAGCTTGCGCTACAGCCCGCACGGGCGGCTGGCGGAGGTGGTCGACGCGACGGGCAGCTCGGTGGCGTCGTGGACGTTCGGGAGCGACGGCCGCCGGCTGTCCGAGGTGACGGGCTCGGGCTCCCGGACCCGGCTGTTCGGCCCGGGCAGCTTCGCGCCGTACGTGGTGGAGGAGAACGGCGAGGTCCGCGACCAGGTGATCGCGGGGGGCGCGGTCCTGGCGACCTTGCGCCCGAGCCCGCTGTCCGGCGACCGCTCGAGCACGATGCAGCAGGCGCTGGCGGCCGGTCCGTCCCTGGCGTCGGGGGAGGACGGCGAGGTCGAGTGGCAGGGCCGCTGGTCGGCGTGGGGCAGCCCCACCTCCGAGGTCGGCGTCCATCCGGACGTCGGCTGGGCGGGCCTGCTGTCCTCGGGCCCCAAGGCCCCCTATCGGGCCGCGGCGATGCGCGACTACGACCCCGTCACGGGCACGTGGCTGCAGCCCGACCCCCTGGGGGTCGACGGCGGCATCAACCAGTACCAGTACGCCGACGGCGATCCGATCGGCCGGTCGGACCCCTCGGGCCTGTGCACCAGAACCCTGACCCTGGAGGCGAGGAGCCAGCGGATGGAGCAGGCGTTCTGGTCGGCCTCGGGCCTGGAGCGGAAGGGGAGCTACTTCATCGACGACTTCCCGGAAGGCTACTGCGACCTCGGGTGCTTCGCGGGGTTGGCGTGGCAGGCGGCGGTGATGGACCTCGCCGATGCGGAGAACCCCCGACCGGAGGCGGCGAAGAGAGCGGGAGAGAACTCCGCGAAAGCGGCGGAGAAGGAGACCGCTGCGAAGTACCATCTGGACGGCAGCGCGGCGTTGAACTGGATGTCGGTCGACGCTGCAGGGGGGGCGCTCCTCGGCCGGTTGGTGTCGATCGAGGGCCGGCTGCCCCAGCACAGCTCGGGGACCAGCCTCGAGAACCACGCAAGGTGGTCGGGCTCGACGTTGGGCCGCTCATTCTCGGCGGACTCGAGCCGAGTCGCGAACCTCCAGGGCGGCCCGATCAAGTTCCTGGAGAGGTACCCGAACGCGACCGCGGGGCAGGGGCTGGCGTTCGGCGAGAGGGATGTCGGCAGCCGGTACGACCGGGTTCAGTGGGTCGAGTTCACCGAGCCAACCCGAGTTACGGGTGTCATTCCGCGGAAGCGGACGATGCAGCCTGGTTCGATTCCCGACGACTCACCTTGGCTCCGACGGCGCCAGGCTCCCCTGACCGGGATTGCGACGAGTGTCCCCGACCTGCCGGTGGATCAGGGGGAGGACTTCAGCTCCTTCGGGTGCGGGTTCCTGAAGGACTGCAGGCCGCCGATTCCGCCGCAACCGAGGCGGGAGCCTGCATCTGCAGCGATGCACGGCAGGGCGGCGGTCAACGCGCTGACCACGGCACCCGCCGACACATTGTGGTGGACCCTGTCCAGCTACGAGGGGCTGCTCGGGGGCACGTCGCCGCTGGACGTCGACTCACGGATGGGTGAGTTGCACGACCAGAGTCGGCTGGCCCGGGGTGCGAGCGAAGAAGACGACCTGCGCGTCCGGCAGCTGGAGGGGCGCTACCAGCTCGTCTTCGGGCTAGCCGCTGAGACAGCGGGGCCATGGCTGCTGACCCGGGGCGTCCGCGGCGGCCGTCTGCTGTTCGCACGTCTCCTAGCGACGCCGGCCGACGACTTCTCGCCCTACTGGACGACGGCCCAGGCCGAGTTCATCGCCGGACTGGACGGCCTGGACGTGCGGCTCGTGGAGTTCCCCGATGTCGGCTTCATCCCCGAGGTTCCAGTTGACCAGTGGGTCGCTCGGCCGCCTCCTCGTCGACACCGCCTTCGGGGAAGAGCTGTCGGGCGCAGCGGTCTCCAGAATCAGTTGGCGCAGCAGCATGCAGCAACAGCACGAGCACTTGGTGCGGCGGACATTCGCATCAACCAGACCCAGATTGCCGGCGGCCTTCGTGTGGGGTGGAACCGGCCTGACCTACAGTTCACCCTCGATGGCGTTCAGTTCCATCTTGAGTACGATCGGGCTCCTGCGCGGAGGGCCGGGCCTCACGCAGTTCGGCTGCTGTCCAACGATTGGAACGCAGCTGTCTTCCTGATCACGACCCTGAGGTAGCCCCGTGTCGAACACACTAGAGCCGCTTCTGGGCAATCGGTTCGGCAGGATCACTCGGTCGGTCGGTTTCATTCACGCTCCGCTGTGTCAGACGGTCGCGGCGTTCCAGAGCTGGCTTCCTCGGACCGTCGCCTCCGACATCCGCGGACCTTTGGAAGAACTCGTCAGGGCACTGCTGCCGGTGACCGGAAACATGACCCGCGAACTGATGGTTGCAGCACGAGGTGGCTGGACGGCCTACTTCGACAACTCGGCGGGGGGTGCGGACCCGACCGGCCCCTTGCACATGCTCGGCGAGCGGGACGGTCTCGAAGGGATCTGGGTACTCAATGACGACCCACGGCTTGATGGGGACGACGTTGGCGGGACGTTGTTCGCTCTCTACCGGCCCGGTTTCGAGTGGGGTCTCGCCCGTCGCCTGGACGCGACCTACGACCACGGTCGCTGGAGCTGGCACGAAGACGGCGAGGTCCAGCCGTTCGAGCGCCCGGAGTACTACAAGAAGCGGAGAATCAAGGACCGGCTGCCGCCGGAGCTGCTCCAGGAGTACTGTCGGGCCTTGGGAGCGGACCCGTTCAACGAAGACTGGTACACCGAAGAGGCGGTCCTGATCCGCCGCGTGCCCAGGATGGAGCTTCCATGATGAACCACGACCAGAAGGCCCGCCTCGCGCTGATCGATCACGCGCTCGAGCTCGGCCTCGACGGGGGAGCTTCCCGGTATCCGCTCGTCTCCCTCGAGTCCTACTTCACCGGCAACAACGACCCCGGCGCTTGGTTCGCGCCAAACCTCCCGGATCACCCCGGGGCGCCGGTACTCTTCAAGTCGCTCCAGCGGCTGTGCGCCGCGCCCGAAGTGGACGAGATCCTCGTCGAGATCAAAGAGGTGGAACCCGACGACCCTGAGGCCTGGCCGTTCGCGGATACCATCTACCTCGTGACCAGCCTGCCGCCGGACGAGGTCGTCCGCCGCCTTGAGCCGTGGCCCCCCGATGAGGCGGAGGAGGGCTACCTGGGCTCTGCGCCCCCCGGCGCCGTGGAGCCGCCGCCCGGGTATCGCGTCGTCGCCGCCTTCTGGGACTGACGCCACCGAGGCGGAATGTGCGGCAGCGCCTCCGCGGAATCGTGCTTTTTGCTTCCGCGGAATCGTGCTTTTTGCTTTCGCGGAATCGTGCTTTTTGCTTCCGCGGAATCGTGCTTTTTGCTTCCGCGGAATCGTCCTTTTCGCTTCCGCGGAGGTGCTACCCGCCGGGTCGGACCTCGATCCGGTGCGACCCCCGCTCCGGGTCGGTCGACACGGAGAGCACCTCCGCGTCCGCGTCCCACGACGAGCTCCAGGCGCCTTCGGGGTCCGACACTTCGACGACGTGGCCCTCGCCGTAGTGGCGGGCAGGCAGGTGGATCTCCGTCGGGCCGGTGACGCCTTCGCGCTCGTCGAACTCCAGGAAGAAGAGCCGGGTCTCCGGGTCGAAGCCAAACGACGTCGGCGTGCCGGCGATCGCGCGGGGATAGGGGCGGACCAGCACGTCCATCGTGGGCAGCTCGTTCCCGTCTCCGTCCACCGGCATCCAGCCGCCGAAGTCGTAGTCCCAGTAGGCCCACCCCGCCATCAGGCGGTCGGCATCGCGACCACGTCCGCCATGAACAGCTCTGCGTTCTCGGTCCCCTGGTCCAGCCCCACTCCCCGATCGCCATCGACGCGTGCTTCACCGCCGGCTGGAAGTAGTTGAGGAACCACATCTCCTGCAGCTCGAACGGCTCCCCGTCGGCGCGGATCGCCCACTCCGGGGCGCCGTCCCAGCAGAACCGGGCGGCGTAGACGTCCTGGTGCATGTCCAGCACCACGTACACCCCCATCTGCTCGAACCAGTCCATCCGCTCCGCCACCAGGTCGAGGTACGCCGTGTCGTACCGCCCCGGCTCGGGCTCGAGGGCGTCCCAGAAGATCAGGAACCGGGCGTGGTTCCATCCCCAGTCCCGGGCCATCCGCTCGATCGTCGCGCGGTCCTGGTGCGACATCCGGTCGGGGGTGCTCTTGGCGGAGCCGTCGACGTTCGCCCCGTGGAGGATCAGCGCCCGCGCCTGGTCATCGGTGATCCAGGGGTAGACCTCCCGGGGCTCCTCCGGCGGGGAGCAGGAGACCACGAGGGAGAGCAGGGCGAGGAGGGCGCAGCGGTCCACCCACGCTGCCGACCACGGTCCTGGCCCCGACGAACCCCCTCGGTCGGAGGCTCGGGGCCTCCTCATCACGAGGGTCCGCTCAGCCTCCCTGAACCAGGTACCTCCACAGCGCCCAGAGCACCGCGACAGCGGCGGCGATGAGCAGGATCCCGCCGGCCCCGCCTTCGAACCGCGTCGGGGCGGAGCGGTGCCTCGTCGGCGTCGCTTCGTGTCGGCGGTCCCGGCGCGTCCGCGCGCGGCGCCCGTCGGCCTCGCGCGCCGTCGCCTCGGCCGCCAGCTCCGCCGCCGCCTCGAGCCCAAGCTCCGCTACGTACAGGAGCCGCGTCCGGCCGATGTGGATCCGGTCGCCGCCCTGCAGCGGCCGGGCGGTGCGCACCTGGGCATCGTTCACCCAGGTCCCGTTGGACGTCTTGAGGTCCCGGATCTCGTAGCCGCCGGGGATCGGTCGTAGCTCCGCGTGGTGCGCCGACGCGGCCGAGTCCAACACCTGGACGTGACAGCCGTCGGACCGGCCGATCACCACGACGCCGTGCATCGTGTAGATCCGGCCGGGCTCGGTCCCCTCCTCGACGATCAGCTGCGCCACCGCGTCGCCTCCGTGAGGAGAGGATACGGGACCGTCAGGTCGCTGCTGCGGAGTGCCCGTTGCTCGGCGCCGCTACCGACTCGATGGCCTCGGACACCAACACCTTCGTCGGCGCCTCGACCAGCTTGCTGTCGATGACGATGACCTTGCCGCCCTCGCCCATGTCGGTGAGCATCTGCATCCGCAGCAGCTCGCGGGCGAACGGCGAGTTCTGCAGCGCGGTCGCCACCTGGAGCAGCTCGCGGGCGACCTCGCTCTGGTTGCGGGCCCGGCCGAGGTTGGCGGCGTTCTCGCGGCGGACCGCCTCCTCGCGCATCAGCAGCTTCTTGAGCTCCTCGGACATCGACGGGTCGCCGACCGCGATCTGGAAGTCTCCCAGGCCCCAGCCGAACCGCTCGGACAGGCCGCGCAGCTCCGACTCGGCGGCTCCGGCGATCTCGCCCTTCTTCTCGGCGAGCTGGTCGATCGTGAACTCGTTGGCGGCGCCGGAGACGACCGAGATGACCGACGCCCGCAGCGTCGCGAACGGGTCCGAGACGTTGATCAGCGCCTTGCGCACGTCCGTGACGCGCGCCGTGTAGCCGACCTTGATCGACGTCGGCGTACCGCCGCGGGTGATGACGTCGACGTCCACCTCGTGGGTGTGCAGCGCACACGAGATGCGCTTGACCGTCTGCAGGATGGGCAAGATCCAGTGCACCCCCGGCTCGAGCACGCGCTGCGGCTTGCCGGTGTGGAACAACAGGGCCTTGTGGGGGGCGGTGACGCGGGCGATGAACATGAGTCCTCCAATGAAGGGGAGTACGCTCCGGGGGGCCGGCTATTGCGCCGATCGGCGCGGTGAGTGGCCGATGCAGCGACCGCTCTGACGACCGCGGGTTCGGCGATCGCGCGACCGGCTAGTCTCCCGGCGTGACTGCCTCTCGAACCGTTCTCATCACCGGCGCCGCTTCCGGAATCGGCCTCGACTGCGCCGGCTACCTCAAGGACAACGGCTGGCGCGTGCTCGCGACCGACCGGACCCAGGAGGAGGCCGACTGGCTCGTCGAGCAGGGCTTCGAGGCGTTCGCCCTCGACGTCGCCGACGACGACTCCGCCGAAGCCGGCGGCGCCCGCGTCGAGGAGCTGCTCGACGGGGAGCCGCTCCACGGGCTCGTCAACAACGCCGCCGTCGCCGCCTGCGGGCCGCTGGAGTACCTGCCCCTCGAGGACGTGCGGCGCGTGTTCGAGACGAACCTGCTGGGCCCCATCCGGGTGACCCGGGCGCTGCTCCCGGCGCTTCGCCGGGGACCCGGCCGCGTCGTCTTCGTCAGCAGCTCCTCCGCCGGCTTCGCCGCGCCGTTGCACGTCCCCTACTGCGCCAGCAAGTCGGGACTGGAGGCCATCGCCGCGGGGTGGCGGCGGGAGCTCGACGAGGCGCGCGTGTGGGTCGTTGTCGTCGCCCCGGGGCCCGTCGCGACCCGCATCTGGGAGCCGGGGGCCGGCTACGCCGACTCCCTGCAGGACCTCCCCGACGAGGCGAAGGAGCGCTACGCCGACCTGCTGGCGACCTTCGGCAGGATCTGGAAGGGCAACCGGCGGCGCGCGATCCCGCCCCGGCGGGTCACCCAGGACATCGTCAAGGCGCTGACCGCGCGGGCGCCGCTGCTGCAGTACGACTCCGGGCTGCACGCCAAGCTGTCGCGGAACGTCCTGCACCGACTCCCGACCGTCGTGCTCGACCGGCTCAGCCGCAAGCTCTGATGCGCTGACGACCGCCCTAACCGCCGGGGCGGCAGGCCGCTAGCGTCTGCGTCCGCCATGCACTTCGACAACCTGCACGACCTCGCCCGACTGCCCTGGTTCGAGGTGCGCGAAGACCGCCTGGTGACCGCCGACCCCGACGTCGGGCCGATCGTCGACATCCACGCCCACCTCGCCCTCAGCTTCCACGCCCTGCATCGCCCCCGGCACCGGCTCGACCCCGGGCCGACGAAGCACTTCCTGCCCACCGACCACGCCCTCGACCTGGACATCTACGTCAACCAGAACCTCGGCCCCGAGGAGCTCGCGGCGATGGAGGCGGACCTGGTGCCGTGGTCGACCTCCAAGACCTTCTGGCCGACCCACACCGTGCCGAACCTCCTCAAGGAGATGGGTGAGCTGGGCATCGTCCGGTCGATCCTGCTCGCCATCGACCTGCCCACCTCGCGCAACGCCCACCGGTACCTGAGGGCGACCAGCGACGTCGACGAGCTCACCGTCTTCGGCTCGGTGCACCCGTTCCATCCGTGGCCCGCCCGGGCCCTGGACCAGCAGATCAAGCTCGGCGCCCGGGGCATCAAGCAACACCCCGGCGTGCAGCTGGTCGCCCCCTCCCACCCCCGGGCCCAGGCGCTGCACCGGCTGTGTGGCGAGCGCGGCCTGCCCGTGTTCTTCCATTGCGGACCCGTCGGCATCGCCAAGGCCGCGAGCGAGCGGCTGACCCAGGTGGCCGGCTACGCCGAGACCATCGCGAACCACCCCGAGACCACCTTCGTGCTCGGCCACTCCGGTGCGCTGCAAGTCGAAGAGGCGATCGCGCTGTCGCGGGAGCACGACAACGTCTGGCTGGACCTCGCCTGCCAGTCGCTCACCGGTCACCGCCGCATCCTCGCCGAGTGTGACCCCGACAAGATCCTGTACGGCACCGACTGGCCCTTCTATCACCAGGCGATCGGCATCGCGAAGGTGCTCCTGGCCACCGAGGACGCCTCGATCCGGCGCCGGGTCCTGCACGACAACGCGGTCCGGCTGCTCGAGAACTAGCGGACAGGAGCGGCCTACGGCGGGATCGGCCCCTCGGTCCCCAGGATCAGCGGGCTCCAGCCGGGCGGCACGTGGGGCGGCGTCGTCACCCGGACGTAGGGGGCGACCGGCACGCCGAACGCGTCCTGGCCGTAGGTCACGTCCAGGAACCAGACGAGATCGTCGATCGCCGTGCCGGGCAGGGTGCCGGCCAGGGCGGACCAGTCGTCCCCGCCCGTCGACTGCAGGTTCCAGAAGAAGTAGGTCAGCCCGTCGACCGAGTAGCGGATGCGCACGTCGCTCGGCACCCAGCCGTCCGCCGCCGGCACGTCCGCCTCGACGAAGGTGCAGTCGGTGGGGCAGAGCGCCGGCGTCAGCGCCGTGATCTCCGGTTGGGGCACGAGGTCCAGGTCGCCGTAGATCGAGCCCGTGCCCCACGCCTGCCCGAAGAAGTGCCGGATCCCCGAGGCGGTCCACGCCGCCGCGTCGTCACCGTTGAACAGGGCGAACCAGCCGTGGTCCCAGTCGACGATGGACAGCAGGCGGTTGGTGCGGCCCGACGCCTGCAGGTCGTCGTACGTCGCCCCGACGCTCGTGATCGGGAAGAACTCGTCCTGCGTGCCGCAGATCAGGTAGGTGTCGGCGTGGCTGCCGGGGCTGAAGTTGCTCGGGTCCAGCCAGTCCATGAACGACTGCCAGGCCTCCGACGTCTCGTCCAACGGCACCCCCATCGACTGCAGCAGGTCGTACTGCCAGCCGGGCACCGGATCCGCCGCGATCGCGAGGTCCATGTGGCCCGAAGCGCTGACCGGCACCGCCGTCGTCACCCGGTCGTCCACCCCGGACACGGTCAGGGTCGCCACGCCGCCGCCGCTGAACCCGGTCATGCCCAGCCGGCTGGAGTCCACCTCGGGCAGCGTCTCCAGCACGCTCAAGCCGCGCATCGCCGCCGTCGCGTGTCCCCAGAACCAGGCGTCCTGGGGGTAGGGGACCGTGTCGAACAGGTGGTCGGGCGTCGACGCGAGCCCCTCGCTCAGCCCCTGCCCGGGCCCCGAGTAGGCCAGCGCCGCGACCCCGAGCTCCGCCGCAGGCACGCTCGCCGCCCCCGCCGTCGCGAGCCCGCCCAGCCCGTGGGCCACCACCAGGCCCGGCAGCGTCCCAGCCTCTCCGACCGCGTCCAGCGGCAGCGCCAGGTAGGCCTCGACGCGAATCGGCTTCGCCTCGCACTCCTCGACGTCCCACGACGTGAACCGGATCCAGCGGACCTCAACGGACACCGGCAGCAGGTCCACCGTGACGACCGTCGCGATCGTCTCGACCACCTCGACGTCCAGCGTGTCGGCGTCCCGGATCACGTCCAGGTCCCACAGGTCCCGGGGTTCGACCGGATCGCACCGGGTCGGCGAGGGGGGCGTCGCGTCGTCGTCGTCGTCGGTGGCGGAGTCGTCGTCGTCGATGGCGGAGTCGTCGTCGTCCGCCGCGTCGTCGTCGTCGCCGGCCGCGGAGTCGTCGTCGTCCGTCGGGCCGGGTGGGTTGGTCACGCCGCCGCAGGCGCACAGCAGCGCGAGCAGGAGCACTTCGAAGGGTCGGCGGAGGCGTCGCACCGCGGCACGCTACCAGCGACCGCTACTGAGGCGGACCGATGCCCGGGGGTACGTAGCCGACGAGCTCGACGCGGCCTCCGTGGTCGGGGAACAACACGGCCCAGGCGATGACCTCGCTGTCCCCGACCGTGCTGCTGCTGACCACGACGATGCCGCCGCCGGTGGTCCCGGTCGCCCGGTAGGCGAGGACGTCGAAGCCGGGGTAGCCACCGGACTCCATGAGGGCGTAGTCGAAGCTCTGCAGCGTGCCGATTTCGGCGACGAGCGTCGGGTTGACGCCCAGCTGGCGCTCCAGGTCATCCTCGATCATGCCCATGCCGAACATGCCGACGCCGAACAGCCCGCCGCAGCAGGCGAAGGTCGTGCCGGCAGCGCCGCAGGCGACCACCGCCACCACGATCCACAACGTCTTGTTCGAACCCTTCTTGCTCGCCATCACCCCTCCTGGTGCGGAGGTGATCGTCCCCCGCGCCGGCCGACTGCGCAATCCCTCGCGAGGGAGGCGGCTAGTCGGTCACTCCACCCAGACGCGGTCGGTGGCTCCGCGGCCGAACGTCTCCGGCGAGTACATCTCCTCCGCCTTGGGCGGCGGCACGATGAACCGACCCGGGGTCGTCGCGCGCGCGACGTACGTGTACTCGTAGACGCCGTCCCAGAGCAGGGAGCTGAACGCCTCGGCGCGCTCGTCTCGGAGGTTGTCGTGCTCGTACCAGGGGCCCCACCACCAGTACCAACGGGACGAGCCGGTCCGGTCCGCGGCGGCGGCGTCCTCCGGTAGGGTCTCCGACGTCTTCAACTCGGGGTTGATCGCCTCGAGCCCCGCCGGCATCGGGTCGATCAGGGCGACGTGGTACCGCCGCGACTCCGCCACCATCGTCACCCGCACGCGCACACGCGCGCCGGCCTTGACGTGCCAGACGCCGTCGTCGGTCCGCCACACCTCGCTGTCGTCGTCCACCGGCTCGTACTGGCGGGTGACCGCGAACCCGTGGTCCGCCGGCTCCAGCTCGAGGCTCCGCGGCGCGTACCGCATGCCGATCCGGTAGTACATCCGGCCGTCGCCGTCCTTGTGCAGGACCAGGTCCTGGCGCCCCTCCCGGGCGGCCAGCCAGTCCATCGGGATGCTGATCGTCGCCCGCTCCGTCGTGCGGCCCGCGAACGTGTGGTCGCCCGCGTAGCCGTCCCCCAGCCAGACCCGCGCGACGAAGTCGGGCACGGTGCCCTCGAACGTGCGGAAGTAGTTGTCCAGGGCGACCAGGATCAGCCCGTTCTCCTGGGTGTTGCCCCAGCGGCCCCGCTTGCGGTGGGCGAGCAGCCCGGTGACGACCTTCGGGATCAGGTCGTGCTCCGGCCGCACCCGGACCAGCGCGTCGAGCAGCACGCCGTCGGTGCGGCGGTTGCTGTGCATCAGCAGGTAGGCGCTGTCGCCGTAGCTGGTGACGAAGTTCGCCGCCCCGGCCGTCTCCGACACGTTGTTCTCCCAGTGCCGGACGAGCGCGTCGACGTCGGCGGTGCGCTTCGCCCGGTGCAGGGTCGGCAGGATCCAGCCCTGGGCCTCGAGCGGCAGGCTGGTGCCCGCCTCGCGGTACAGGCCCCGAGCCTTGGCCGTCGGCTTGTCGTCGAGCAGCTCGCGGACGTAGACCGCGTAGGCACGGATCGAGCGCTTCGTGTCCTCGCTGTAGTAGTGCGGGATGTAGCCCTCGATCGACCGCAGGTAGTTCAGCCCCGAGGAGATCATCCCCGGCGGCACGTCGAACCCCTTGTCGCGCGCGAGCGCCAGCGCGTGCATCACGTGCACCGTGACGTACGGCCACTCGTACCCGTCGTAGCGGCTCCACAGGCCGAACCCGCCGTTCCAGCGCTGGCGGCCCCGCAGCTTGCCCAGGTCCCGCTTCAGGGCGGCCTCGAGCTCCGCCGACGGGGGCAGCCCCTCCGCCTCGAACGCCTCGAGCACGTCGCGCAGCGCCGCGATCGAGACGATCCGCGAGGCCAGCTGCTCGCTGCACTCGTACGGATACTCGACCAGGTAGATGAACGCGTCCGTCAGCGCCTGCAGCGCCGTCGACGAGGTGGTGACGTCCAGCCCGCCGAACTCCGTCCAGACCTCCGGCGGCGCCTCCACCGGCTGCAGGATCGCGCCGTCGTCGATCACCCCGTAGGTCGCGAACGCCTCGGTCGTGGCGGGCGTCCAGATCGGCAGTTCGCCCTCGGCCGCGTCCGTCCACGTCGGCAGGTCCCGCCCGCCGGTGGCCGGCGAGCCCTCGACGACCACCTGGTAGCGGCCCGTGCCGGGGCGCTTCGCGGCGGCCGGGAAGCGGACCTCGGCGCGGTCGCCGGGCGGCACGGTCAGCGTCGCGCCGACGCCCTCGGTCAGCTCGAACCCGACCGTGCGCACCGCGACGCGCACGTCGACCGGCTCGGCGGTCTGGTTCTGCACGACCACCGGGAGCTCGAAGACGTCGCCGAAGTTGAGGAACCGCGGCGGCGACGGCCGCACCTGCACCGGCTTGCGCGCGGTGATGGTCGCTTCGCCCGAGCCGAAGTGGTGCTCGCCGGCGACCGCGACGGCCATCACGCGGTAGCGCGTCAGGGAGTCGGGCAGCTTCAGCGGCACGGTCGCGCGGCCGTCCGCGTCGGTCAGGACCGACGGCTCGAACGCGGCGAGCGCCCGGAAGTCGCTGCGCACCGCGATGGCGGCGCCGGGATCGTGCGGGTCCTCGCCGCCCGAGGTGCGGTCCGCGTCGTCGTCGTCGCGGGTGGCGACCGTGACGGGCTCGGCCGCGGGGGCCCGCCGCGCGCTCTTCTTGGGTTTGTCGGCCCGTGACCGCGACTCCTCCATCGGCGCCGCGGCGACCTCGGCGTCCATCATCAGGTCGCCTTCGGCCATGCCACCGCCGCCGCCGGCGTAGCCGAGCGCCCCGAGCGTGCTCTGGGCTGCGCCGCCGCCCGGCATGTTCGCGGCGGCCTGCACGGCCAGCGGGTCCGCGAGGAGCAGCATCGACCGCAGGTGGTGGTCCCACGCCCCGGCCCCGCGCATCGCGTAGAAGGTCTCCAGGGGGTCCGCGATCCGGTAGCCGGTCAGCGACAGCACCGCCTCGTCGACCACCACCAGCGCCACCTCGCCCTGCACCGGCGCGCCCGCGTGGTCGGTCAGCTGGAGCGTCAGCCCGGTCTCGGCGCCGGGCATCACCTCGGCCTCCACCGGCGTCACCGCCAGGCTGAGGGTGCGCATCAGCGGCGGCACCTTGAGCTGGAGGCTGCCGACGGCGAACGCGGGCCGCTTGGGCGCGTCGGGCAGCGGGTTGCCGCCGTCGTCGTTGCGGGTGGTCTCGCCGACGAGGTCCACCTGCACCGTCAGGTCGGGGACGTGAGCGTCCTCGATCGGGATCGTCAGCAGGTGCGAGCCCTCCTCCATGCGGAAGCGCTCGGTGTGCACGAGGCCGGAGCGGCGGATCGACAGCAGCCCCTCGGCCGGGAAGAAGGGCGCCTGGACCAGGAGCTCGGCGACATCGCCCGGGGCGAAGCTCTCGCCCGACGGGATCAGGGTCACCTCCTGCTGCTGCACGCCACGCTGGGGGGAGCCCTCGCCGCCAGCGACCCAGAGGTAGAGCTCAGTCTCGTTGGCGCGCCCCTCGTCGTCGCGGATCTGCGCGAGCACCTTGTAGGAGCCACCCTCCTCGGGCGTCCACTCGCAGCGCTCGCCGTCGTCGCTGGACGTCACGACGCACTCCTGGGGCGCCTTCTCGACCTGCTTCCAGACGCCGTCGACGGTCTCCCAGGCGAGCCGCACGAGGGTGAGCGTGGTCTCCCGGCCGGGGCGCGACGCGCCGTCCAGCCCGACGACGATCGAGTCGACGCGGATCGGGTCGCCCGCGTGCACGAACGGCCGCTCGGACTTCAGCCCGACGTACAGGTCGGCGGGGTGCAGCAGGATCGGCGCGCTCGCGCTCCAGGTCTGCCGGTTGACGTCGACCACGCTGACCTCGGCCCGCACGCTCATGGGGCGGGGCGGGTTGAGCGCCTCGAAGTCGATGCGCAGGCGGTGCTTGCCGCCGCCGTCGGTCTCGGCGAGCAGCGTGTCCAGCGGCACGCCGGTGCCGCCCCCTCCGCCCCAGTCCCAGCGCCACCAGGGGGTCCAGGACCCGAAGCTCCAGTCCGAGCGGCCCGGCGGCACGAAGCTGCCGTCCTCCGCCCAGACGTTCCAGGTCGTCTCTGCGCCGGGCAGGCCGCCGCCGGAGAAGTAGGCCGCGGAGACCTCGACGATCGCCTTGCCTCCGAGCACGTGGGGCCCTTCGTCGGCGTCGGCGGTGACCTCGAACTCGGGCCGGCGGAACTCGGCGATGTTCAGGTTGTGTCGGTGGGAGGTGCCCCCGCTGACGCCGGACACGGAGAGCTCGATCCAGCCCATGCCCAGGTTGGCGTCGTCGGGGATCTCGATCTCGAAGTCGAAGCCGCCCGTGGCGCTGACCTCGGCGTCGCCCTTGCCGACCTCGGCGTACCGGGCGTCGTAGGCGGTCCAGCTGACCTCGGACGTCGTCGGCGCCGCCAGGGCCGTCAGGTCGCCGCCCTTGCGGGTCTGGAGCAGCCGCAGCCAGCCCTTGACCCGGGCGCTCTCCTTCGGCTTGTACAGCCCCCGGTCATCGAAGGTGAACCAGGTGACGACGTCGCCGGACTCGGCGCTGCGCCAGCCCGGGTAGTCGTTCCACCAGTTGGGAGCCTGGGGTAGCAGCGCCATGTCGTCGCCGCGTCGGGCGATGAGGATCTGGGGCTGCTCGTAGTCCGGGTCGACGGGCAGCGCCATGCTCGCCAGGCCGTCGGCGCCGGAGGTCGCCTTCGGGCCGCCGGGGAAGATCTCGAGCTCGACGCCGTTCAGCGGCGCGCCGTCCTGCAGAGAGGTGACCCAGCCGAGCAGGTCGGTCTGGTCGACGGTGGCGCTCAGGCCGATGTCCGTCGCCTGCACCCAGAACGTCAGGTACTGGCGGTTCCAGTAGTCGCGCGGCTGCTTCGTCGGCTCGACCCAGACGAAGAACTGGCCGTGGCCGTCCTTGGCGTACGGGGCGAGGTCGATCAGCGTCTCAGTCAGCTTGTCCGCTTCGCCTTCGACCTTGATCGTCTGGTCCGCGACCTTGATCCCGGGCGGGCCCCCGCGCTTGCCGAGGTGGTCGTAGAAGTCGCGGGCCCATCGGCTGACGCCCTTCCAGTGCTTCGGCTCGACCTTGTAGATGCGGGCGCGCAGCTTGCGGTGGTTGGTCGAGTAGACCGAGACGTTGGGATCGCCGGCGGGGTCCAGCACGACCATCGCGTCCGTCGGCCCCTGGAGCGACTGCGACGCCGGCCCGACCTTGAACTGCAGGCTCTCCTCGTGGCCGAGCGTCTGCCCGAACGCGTCCTGCAAGGTGGCCGGCAGCACCACGGTGTAGGTCGTGCGTCCCTCCTTGACGCCGTCGAGCGTCAGCCAGTTGCTCGAGGGGTAGGCCCGGAACGCTCGGATCTCCGGCGCCACCTTCAGGGACGACTGCTTGAACGCGACCGGGTCCAGCGGGTTGTTGAACGTGACGTAGAAGCTGGACTCGGGCGGGCACTCGTCGCCCCACGAGCAGGCGTGCTCGGTCACCTGCAGCGGGTGGTAGGTCGTGAACCACTGGGACTGCGGCTGGGGCGTCGTGCGCGGCCCCTCGGCCGACGGCGCGCCTCGCGTCACCTCGACGACGTAGCCGGTGGCCTTGTTCAGCGGGGAGGCCGGGCGGATCGCGATGAAGCGATCGGGCTGGGCCGCCTCGACCACCGACCGGGCGGCGTCGTCGGCCGCGATCTCCTCGTCGGTGGCGTACCGCCAGGCGACGGGCGGGTTGTTGTGCCCGTCGGTGCGGAGCTGGACGAACGGCTGCAGCGCGTCGCGGTCGATCGCCTGGTCGAACACCACGACCATCACCGGTTCGACGTCCACCGGCCCGGTCCAGCTGTTCGGCCACCACGAGGTCACCCGCGGGGCCGGCGTCCTGAACTCGAAGCTGTATTCCTCGGCGAGCGCCTCACCCGACGCCGACTTCGTGCCCGCGGGCACGGTCGCTGTGTAGACGGTCGCCATCGGCAGCCGCGTGGTGCCGGGGTCGAACAGGATCGTCTTCGTGCCGATCCAGCGCCAGTCGCCCTCGGGCTCGGGGGCCAGGCGCACCGGCAGGACCTTGCTCGCTTCGTCGTGGGAGGTGATCGAGACCATCGGCTGGTTGAACGTCACCGAGAGCTGGCCTGCGATGGGCACGTCGCCTTCGGGGCTGTGCCGCAGGACGGCCAGGGGCCCGGGGTCGGCGCGGACCGGCAGCAGCGTGCTCGGATCGGGCGGGAACGGGACGTCCACCTCGCTCCCCGGCCGGGGCGCGGGCTTGCTGCTGCTCCGCAGCGCGAAGTCCGCCCCTCCGTCGTAGTCCAGGTCCGGCATGCGGCCGAGCAGCCGCGCCGCGTCGCGCTCGGACAACGGCTCGCTCGGCGCGACCTCGGTGCGGATCGGGCCGTCGGGGGGCGCGTCCGCTTCGCTCAGCCGGACGCGAAGCCCCTGCAGCTCGGGGTCCTCCACGAAGTGCACCGGCTCGGGGTCGGCGACCGGAGCGGGTGGGGCGGCCACCGCCGAGGGCTGAGGGGAGTGAGAACGGCAGGCCAGCGGCAGCGCGAGGAGCAGCGCCGCCGGAACGAGCAGGGTCGAACGGATGGACATGTCTCTCCCAGGGCGCAGGGGCGCCTCGGCCTCACGGAGCTCCGACGCCAACGTGCGACAAGCTCCGCGCCACCGGGAGACTACAGACAGTCAGGAGATCGCGAAGTTCCTGGTCCGGGGTGCCCGACGGCTTACTGCAGGGTGCCGTCGGCGCCGCCGACGTCCTCGCCGGGCGCGACCAGGAACGGGCCGAAGTTGCCCGTCGGGTCGCCGGGGCCGGCGCCCGTCGGGTTGTCGCCGCCGACGTCCAGGTAGGAGCCGATCCAGTACGTGCCCGACAGGATCGAGAAGCTGTAGTCGACCGGGAACTCCGGGTCGCTGAAGTCGAGCAGGTCGACCGGGTCGGAGGAGGAGGCGTCGAACGTCGGGGTGTCGAAGACGCCGACGTACAGCACGTCGCCCGAGCCGACGGCGCCGTCGTAGTCGATCGTGCCGCTCAGGCTGCCGGGCACCGGGGAGGTCTCCAGGTCCAGGTCGATGCCGTTGACCCCGGAGTCGCTGTTGAACGGCCCGTAGGTGTCCGACGGGTCGACGCCCGGGACGGCCATGCCGTCACCGTCCACGTCGAGCACGGCGTAGACCAGCACGTCCTCGGTGTGCGGCGGCGCGAGCAGCGCGAACGCGCCCGGAGCGGCCAGGGTGACCTGGCTGAAGATGTAGCCGTCGAGCGTCCTGTGCACCGCGTACAGCAGGATGTCGCCGGTGGTGAACGGGGCGTAGTTGACGGTCCCTTCGAGGCCGACGAACGGCGACGGGGCGGGGGCTGAGGCGCCGGCGGACGGGATGTTGATCAGCGCGCCGCTGACGTCACCGAGGCCGAGCTGGACCGGGTTGATGTCCGCCTCGCCGATCGGGTCGCTGGGCTCGAAGAAGCCGTTGCCGTCGTCGTCCAGGTAGCCGAGCAGCGCGATGGGGCCGCGCCAGTCCCACTCGGTGATCGAGAAGGGGCCGCTGCCGTCGCCCAGCACCCGGCTGATGGGGCCGTTGGACAGGTCGGCGGTGTTGGTGCTGACCGCGATGGGGCCTTCGGCGTAGCCGCCGACGATGGCGACCTCGCCGGTGATCGTCGTCTGCGTGTCGCACTGGGGGCAGCCGCCGCCGCTCGGCTGGGGCGCGAGGTCGATGACCACGTCGACGTTCTCGTGCTCCGTGCCGTCCGCCTGCAGCGGGTTGAACGGGTGCGCGCGGGGCACGTCGTGGTTGTCGATGAAGCTGTTCTGCCACCAGTCGGCCACGGCGACCACGTCGAAGGCGCCGGCGTACTCCTCGAGCACCACCTCGTACTCGCCCGGTGCGTCCATCGTCACCTTCGTGAAGATCTCCGACAGGTCGTTGGCGTCGGGGAGGACGTACAGGACGATGCCGCCGGACCGCTCCAGGAACTCCTCGTCCGACAGCGGCTGGCCGGTGGCGCGATCGACCGCGAGCACCTCGCCGCTGATCACCGTGTCCGGCAGCGGGGTGACGTCGTCGTCGTCGGCCGCGTCGTCGTCGTCGGCCGCGTCGTCGTCATCCTCGGGGATGGCGTCGTCGTCGTCGTCGGTCGGCAGACACTGGGACGCCGGCAGCAGGAACAGCAGGCCGAGCGCGGCCAGCAGCGAAGTGATCGAGTGAGTGTTCAAGGGGTGCCCTCCCAGAGCCTGTAGTTCCAGATACCATCTTACTGGAGTTCGCCGTCCTGCACCATCGATCCGCCAGGCGGAAGCAGCACAGGGCCGAAGTTGCCGGTCGGATCTTCCGGCCCCGCGCCGTTGGGGTTGTCCGCCCCGACGTCGAGGTAGGAGCCGACCCAGTAGGTGCCGGAGATGATCTCGAAGCTGTACGCCACCGGGAACGACGGCGTGCCGAAGCTCACGAGGTCCAGCGGCGGGCCGGCCGAGGGGTCGAAGTTCGGCTCGTCGAACAGCCCGATGTACAGCACGTCGCCGGCGCCGACGGGGCCTGCGTAGTCGATCTCGCCGCTGATCCCGCCGGGAGCGGGCGGACCGTCCAGGTCGAGCGCGAGGCCCAGCAGCCCCGAGCCGCTGTTGCCGGGCCCGACCGAGTCCGTCGGATCGACCAGCGGGTCGACGAGGCCATCGCCGTCGCCGTCGTGGGCGGCCCACACGAGCACGCCGTCGGCGCCGCCCGGAGCGATCAGGGCGAACGGCCCGGGCGCCGCGAGGGTCGCCTGGCTGAAGACGTAGCCGCCGAAGCTCTGGTAGGTCGCGAACACCAGGATGTCGCCGCTCGCGAACGAGGCCATGGAGACCGTGCCGGTGACCGCGACGTAGGCCGGCGGCGTCGGTACGTCTTCGCCCTCGGCGGTGGGGATGACGATCTGGGCGCCGGCGACGTCGCCGATGCCGAGCACGATCGGGTTGATGTCGGCGGAGCCGATCGGGTCGCTGGGCTCGAAGAAGCCGTTGCCGTCGTCGTCGAGGTAGCCGAGCAGCGCGACGTTGCCGTTGCAGCCGCTGGTGATCGTGAAGGGGCCCTGCCCGGAGAGCAGCGCGATGTCCCACGGGCCGTCGGTCAGGTCCTCGGAGTTGGTCGTGACGCCGATCGCGCCGTCCGGGTAACCGTCGACCGTGACCGTCCCGG
>CAYQEG010000071.1:0-34863 GCA_964416435.1 uncultured Rickettsiales bacterium | reverse complement strand
CGACACCCGCTACCACTTCCTCGACGAGGACTCCCAGGGCCGCGTGCGGCGCCGCCCCCGCCCCCCCCCCCCGCGGCGCGCCCCGCCCCGCCGCCCCCTCCCCGGGCGGGGGGGCCCGGGCCCCACGACACCATCCGGGTCCCGGTGTCCCGCCTGGACGCCCTCCACTCGTCCGTCGGCGAGCTGGTCATCGCGCGCCTCCAGGCGGTCGACCTCCAGCGGGACGCCGTCGGCCTCCGCGACGGAGTGGCCTCCCTGCAGGGCGGCTGGCGGGAGCTCGCGAGCACGCTCCGGAGCCTGCGGAGCCAGCTCGCGCCGGCGGACTGGCGGGACCTGGAGCGGCGGCTCGGCAACTTCGGCCGCGACCTGCGCGACGCCGAGCGGGCCGGCTTCAAGCTCGCCCGCCGGTCGGTCCGCCAGACCGGTCAGCTGGGCGCGGTGAGCGAGGCGTTGGAGGGGGGCATCCAGCAGGTCCGCCTGCAGCCGCTGGGCCCGTTCTTCGAGAGCTTCGGCCTGGCGGTGCGCGACGCCGCCCGCAGCCGGGACGTCAGCGTGCGGCTCGCCTGCGAGGCGCGCGGCCTGGAGGCCGACCGTGCGGTGGTCGAGGGGCTGCGCGGCCCGCTGCTCCACCTGCTGCGCAACGCGGTCGCCCACGGCATCGAGCGGGCATCGGTGCGCCGCCAGGAGGGCAAGCCCGAGCGGGGCACGGTCCGCCTCGAGGCGACGATGCAAGGGGACCACGTCGAGGTCTCCGTGCTCGACGACGGTCGCGGGATCGATCGCGACGCGGTCCGGTCGCGGGCCGGCCAGCTGGGCTTGCTCGGCGAGGACGACGCGCTGGACGACGAGCGCCTGCTCCAGCTGCTCTGCGTCCCCGGCTTCAGCACCAGCGCCGCCGCGGACGGCGTCGCGGGTCGGGGGGTCGGTATGGACGTGGTGGCCGACGCGGTGCACGGGCTCCGGGGGACCCTGCGCGCTTCGAGCCGGCGCGGGGAGGGGGCCGGCTTCCACCTGCGGGTGCCCATCTCCGTAACGACGACCCACGGCCTGATCGTCGAGGTCGGTCCCTATCGCTTCGGGGTCCCGCTGGACGCGGTGCGCCGGGTGGTGATGACGAAGCGGTCGATGCTCTCGATGCTCGAGGGCTCGGCGGTGCTCTACTTCGACGGGGATCCGCTGACCACCACCTCCCTCGCCGACCTCGTCGGGGCGCTGGAGCACGCCCCCGCGGACGACGACCGCGCCTCGCCGGCCCTGGTCCTGGCCGTCGGCGGGGCCAGCCTCGTCGTCATCGTCGACGACGTGCCGGGCGAGTTGCCGATGGTGATCCGTCCCCTGGGCGCGCAGTTCGGACCGGTGCCGTGGCTCGCCGGTGCGGCGATCGAGGCCGACGGCTCGGTCCTGCCCGTCCTGGAGCCGCGGGGCCTCGTCGAGCGCGCCCGGACCCGTCGTCGCACCGTGGCCCGAGCGCCGGAGCCGGCCGTGGAGTCCGTCCTGCCACCGTCGCTGGCGCGGCGGGTCCTGGTCGTGGACGACTCGATCACCATGCGGACCCTGCAGCGAAACATCCTCGAGGGGGCGGGCTACGACGTGATCGTCGCCGGGGACGGGCTGGAGGCGCGCGACGTGCTGCGCACGGAGGGATCGGTGGACCTCGTCGTGACCGACATCGACATGCCGCGGATGGACGGCCTGGACCTCTGCCGCTGGATCCGCTCCAGCTCCATGGCGGACCTGCCCGTGGTCATGGTGACCTCCCTCGACGCCGAGGAGCAGCGGCGGCAGGGGCTGGAGGCCGGGGCGGACGGTTACATCGCCAAGGGCAACTTCCGACAGGGTCACTTCCTGGCGACCGTGCGTCGCCTGGCTGGGTAGGGGGAGACGTGCGGGTCTTGATCGTCGAAGACAGCCGGACGGTGCGCGCCATGCTGCGCGCGCTCTGCGAGGCGGACGGCATGGAGGTGACCGAGGTCGGCGACGGCAACGAGGCGGTGGCCGCGGCCACGGCGTCGGCGCCGGACGTGATCCTCATGGACCTGCAGCTGCCCGGGATCGACGGCATCGAGGCGATCGGCCGGATCATGGAGGCGCGGCCGTGCCCCATCGTGGTGCTCAGCGCCCAGCTCGCGACGTCCGACGCGGATCTCACGTTCGAGGCGCTGCGGGCCGGCGCGCTGGAGGTCCTGGCCAAGCCGACCGGCGACGGCCTGGCCTCCCAGGCCGACTTCCGACGCGACCTGCTCCGCCGGCTGAGGTTGATGGCCCAGGCCAAGGTGGTGCGGCGGAGGAGGCGACCGGGGAGGGGCCGCAAGCGGCTGCTGCGGCCGGTGGTCTCCCTGGACGGAGTCGAGGTGCTCGCGATCGGCGCGTCGACCGGAGGGCCCCCGGTCGTGAGGAGCCTGCTGGACGCGATCACCCCGCCGGCGAGGGTGCCGATCCTGGTCGCGCAGCACATCGGCGTGGGCTTCGAGGCGGGCTACGCCAACTGGCTCGGCGGCGACGGCCACGACGTGCGCCTCGTGGCTGGGCCGGAGGGCCTGGAGGCGGGGGTCGTCTACGTCTCCCCGGCCAGCGCCAGCCTGGTGGTGACCGCCCGGGGTTCGATCGGTCTCGAACAGGTCGAGGGAGCCCGCCTGCTCCCCAGCGTGGACCTGCTCTTCGGGTCCCTCGCCGCCGCCTACGGCGAGCGCGGCTGCGGGGTGTTGCTGACCGGCATGGGTCGGGACGGCGCCGCCGGCCTGCTCGCGCTGCGGCAGGCCGGCGCCCCGACCCTGGCCCAGAGCGAAGCGAGCTGCGCGGTCTTCGGCATGCCCAGGGCGGCCCGAGAGCTGGGGGCGGTCAACGAGCTGCACGACGTCGAGCAGCTGGGCCGTCAGCTGGCGGCCGCGTTCTCGGCCGGGTAGCCGGTCGCGGTTGGCCTGGGCCGCTGCTCGGCCTAGGCTCGGGCGGAAGGTCGACCGCAGGAGGACGCTCGTGCCCGGGGATCCGCTCAGCTTCGTCGAACAACCGCGGCGCGTGCTCCTGGTGGAGGACAGCCGGACGGTGGCGTTCGCATTGCGGGGCCAGCTCGAGGCGTCGGGCCTCCAGTGTGACGTCTGCTACGACCTCGCCTCCGGCCTCCTCGAGCTGGAGGAGCGCGACTACCAGCTGGTGCTGCTCGACCTGCTCCTCCCCGACGTACGCGGCCTCGACGGGCTGATCGAGATCAAGCGGCGGCGACCCGATCTCGCGGTGGTGATCCTCACCGGGCACGACGACTCGGAACTGGCCGTCCAGGCGCTGCAGGCGGGCGCTCAGGACTACCTGGTCAAGGGCCAGCACGGTCAGCTGCTGCTGCGCACCCTCACCTTCGCCTACGAGCGCAACCAGGTGCGCATGGAGCTCGATCGTCTGGCCACGGAGCTCCGCTCCAAGAACGACCAGCTCGAGGCCCTGAACCGGGAGAAGGACCACTTCCTCGGCATGGCGGCCCACGACCTCCGGAACCCGCTCTCGGTGATCGTCGGCCTCAGCAGTCTGCTCCTGGAGCAGGTGGACGGGGTGCTCAACGCCGACCAGGTCGACTCGCTGCAGCACATCGAGAAGTCGAGCGGCTTCATGCGCCGCTTGATCGACGACCTGCTGGACATCTCCGCGATCGAGTCGGGACACCTGGAGCTCGAGCTGGTCGACCTGGACCTGGAGCAGCTGGTCTCCGACCACGTCGCCGTCTGCCGAGGGCGGGCCAGCGCGAAGTCGATCGACCTGCGGTTCGACGGCCCCGAGACGGTCGTCGCCGTGCACGCGGACGGGGGCCGGCTGGTGCAGGTCCTCGACAACCTGGTGAGCAACGCGATCAAGTACTCGGAGCCCGGCAGCGTCGCGCGCGTCATCCTGGAGACGGCCGGTGGCGACGCCGTCGTGTCGGTGATCGACCAGGGACCGGGCATCGCGGCGAGCGAACAGGAGCGGCTGTTCCAGCCGTTCGAGCGAGCGAGCAGCCGGACCACCGGCGGCGAGCGGAGCACCGGCCTGGGGCTCGCCATCGCCAAGCGGATCGTCACCGCCCACGGCGGCCGGATCGGCTTGAGCAGCGCCCTGGGGGAGGGGTCGACCTTCCGGTTCTCCCTGCCCCTGGTCGACTGAGCGACCCGCTTCGACTCACGTCAGCCGGCGTACCGCAGGTAGCGGGAGCGAGCCTCCAGGAACGCCGCGACCTCGTCGTCCCATCGCGCCTGGATTCGCTCCAGGGCGACGCCGCCCTCCACTTCATGGCGCAGCGCGTCCGTGCCGCCCAGCAGGTCGATGGCGATCGGGTCGGTGACGAACTCGTAGCGCTCGGTGCGCCACCGGGCGGCGTCGGGCCACAACGCCCAGGCCGCCTTGAGCAGCGCGGTCGCCACCATGACGGGGCGGAACACCTCGTCGTCGGTGACGTGCACCTGCACCCCGCCGCAGGCCTCCCCGGCGTGCTTGTGGAAGGTCGGGATGAAGGTCAGGGGGCGCAGCGCGAAGCCGCCGTAGCCGGCCCCCCGCAGATCCGCGGTCGCCGCGCCCGCCCAGGCGTGCCCGTCGACGTACGGCGCGCCGACGACCTCGAACGGGCGGGTCTGGCCGCGCCCCTCGCTCAGCAGCGTGCCCTCGAAGAAGCACATCCCGGGGTAGACGAGGGCGACGTCCACGGTCGGCATGTTGGGAGACGGCTGCACCCACGGCAGCCCGGTGTCCGCGTACCGCATGCCGCGGCTCCAGCCGGTCGCCTCGAGCACGTGGACCTGGCAGTCGATCCCGCACTCGCCGACGAAGAAGTCGGCGAGCTCCCCGGCCGTCATGCCGTGCCGGTTGGGCAGCGGGAAGCGGCCGACGAAGGAGCGATAGCCGTCCTGGACGATGTTGCCTTCGACGTGGGCGCCGCCGATCGGGTTGGGCCGGTCGCAGACCACCACGGGCACGCCGTGGCGTCCGGCGACCTCCATCGCGTGGGCCATCGTGTAGACGTAGGTGTAGTAGCGGGCGCCCACGTCCTGGATGTCGAACACGAGCACGTCGAGGTCGGCGACCAGCTCGTCCGGCGGCCACAGCGAGCTCTCCTGGCGTCCGTACAGGGAGTGCACCGGCAGCCCGGTGCGGGCGTCCCGAGACTCACCGTCGACCGAGATCATGTCCTGGGCGTCGCCGCGCAGGCCGTGCTCGGGCCCGAAGAGGCGGACGAGGTCGACGTCGGGGTGCTCGTTGAGCGCGTCCGCGGCGTGCTGGAAGTCGGGGGTGATGGTCGACGCGTTGCAGATCAGGCCGACGCGCTTGCCGCGCAGCAGGTCGATCCGCTCGTCCAGCAGCCGGACGAGGCCGGGGGTGACTCGGGGGGTGCTCATGATCTCCTCGGACGGGGGCGGGCGCATCATGGCTCAGCGAGCCTTCGGATTGCGAGCCCGCGCCCCGGACGAGCGCGCCGGCGCCTCAAATCAGAACAGCTCCGCCATCGCGTCTTCCAGGCTGGCCGCGCAGACCAGGTCGATCCCGGAGGGGGCGTTCCACCGGTCCGGCACCCGGGGGACCAGGGCGCGGGTGAAGCCGTGGCGAACCGCTTCGGTGAGCCGCTGCTCGAGGCGAGGGACCGAGCGCAGCTCGCCCGTCAGGCCGACCTCCCCCAGCACGAGCCAGGAGCTGTTCACCGGCTTCTCCAGCAGCGAGCTGGTGACCGCCGCCGCCACCGCCAGGTCGGCCGCCGTCTCGGTCACCCGGACGCCGCCCACGACGTTGACGAAGACGTCCTTGTCGTGGAGCACGTAGTCCGCCTTGCCGAGCACCGCGACGAGCATCGCCAGGCGGCCGCCGTCGACCCCCAGCGCCGTGCGGCGGGTGGAGCCCGGGAACCCGGGCGCGACGAGCGCCTGCACCTCCAGCAGGAGGGTCCGGCTGCCTTCGCTCGCGCTGGTCACGACGGTGCCCGGTCGGTCGGCCGGCCGGTCCTCCAGCAGCGCGCGGGACGGCTCGCGGATCTCCATCAGCCCGTCGCCCGTCATCTCGAACAGGCCGAGCTCGCCGGTGGCGCCGAACCGGTTCTTGACCCCCCGGAGCACGCGGTACGGCGGGTTGGCGTCCCCCTCGAAGTAGATGACGGTGTCGACGACGTGCTCGAGCGTCTTGGGGCCTGCGAGCTGGCCGCCCTTGGTGACGTGGCCGACCAGGAGGACCGCCCGCCCCGTCGCCTTGGCGTAGAGCACCAGCCGGGCGGCCACCTCCCGCACCTGGGAGACGTTGCCGGGGGTGCCGCCGAGGTCCGGCGCGAAGGTGGTCTGCACGCTGTCGACGATCAGCACCTGCGGCGTCGTGGCGTCGCTGCCCTCGAGGATCCGGGTCAGGTCCGTCTCCGCCTGGAGGAACAGCAGGTCCGACGGGGTGCCCAGCCGCTTGGCCCGACTCCGGACCTGAGCCGTCGACTCCTCTCCCGACGCGTACAGGACACGGCGCCCCTCGGCCGCGAGCGCCAGGGCGACCTGCATCAGGAGCGTGGACTTGCCGACGCCGGGCGAGCCGCCGACCAGGGTGACGCTGCCGGGCACCAGGCCGCCGCCCAGGATGCGGTCGAACTCGCCGATGCCGGTGGCCCACCGCGCGCCCTCGTCGGCGTCGCGGAGCTGGGTGATCGCCACCGGGCCGGCCGGGTTGCCCTCGCCGGCCGGCGTGATGGACCGGGCCGACCGGGCGTCCACGGGGGCGGCGGGGCGCGCCTCCACGAACGTGTTCCACTCGCTGCAGTCGGGGCAGCGGCCGAGCCACTTGGCGGACGTGCAGCCGCACTGGGTGCACTCGTAATGGACCTTGGGCTTCGCCATCGGAGCGCCGAGCATGCCAGCCCGGCCGACACAAATCGTCCCGGGCTGTCGATCAGCCCCGCAGCGACAGGAGCAGCTCGACGCCCTCGATGAACCCGTGGCAGCCGTCCCCCTCCGCGACGAAGGTCGGCAGCGGGTCCACGCGGTCGGCCATGCGTCGGATGTTCGCGACGCCGACGGAGACGCCGAACGTGCCGAACAGGGGCGCGTCGTTGGGGGAGTCGCCGAAGAACACCGCCCGGTGGGCCGACGCGGCCAGGTCCCAGCCCCACACCTCCGCGGTGTACCGGCGACACATCGACGCCTTGTCGAACTCGCCGAACCACGCGTTGACGTGGATGTTGCTGACCTTGACGGTGCAGCCGGCGTCCTTCAGCAGCGCGACGATCCGGTCGATGGCGGCGTCCGGCAGCGGCGGGACGTCCTCGCAGAAGTCCACCGCCAGGTCGAACTCGCGGTACTGCTGGTCGGACGCCAGGGCACAGCCGGGCACCGCCGCGAGCGCGACGTCGGCCAGCGCCGTCAGCCGGTCCCGATTGGCTCGACGTACGTCGTCCGGCTGGACGAAGACCCGCTTCATGCCCTCGACCCCGGCGGCGTCGACCTGCCGGCGGAAGTAGAGGCCGCCGTTCTCGCCGACCACGCCGTCGACCGGCCAGGTCCGCGCGATCAGGTCGCACCAGCCGGCCGGCCGGCCGGTGATCGGCACCACCGCCAGCCCCGCGTCCCGGGCCCGCTCCATCACGGCGAACACCGACGCCGGGATGCGCCCGTCGGCGTCGGTGACGGTGCCGTCGATGTCGGTGAAGATCGCCTCGATGCCGGCCGCTTCGGCCGCGGTCAGGGTGGCGAGGGGGCGCATCAGAAGGTCGCCAGACTGGACATCAGCAGGCCTTTCGCCGGCTTCGGCACGAAGTTGGTCGACTTGGGCGGCATGAGGTGTCCCTGTTCGGCGACCTCCAGCACGGTGCGGGGCGGCACCGAGCGGAGCAGCACGGCGAGGTCGACGTCCCCCCGCAGCGCCTGCTCGGCGACGTCCCGGCCGGAGGCCCGGTTGTGGGCGAAGGCGGAGCCCGAGCGGCCCGTGTCGGCCCCGCCCAGCGGCGCCACCAGCAGGTGATCCGCCACCGCGGCGTCCACCTGGCGGAGCCGGTGGGGCAGGTCGGCGAGCGCCGCGGCCGCGACGTCCTCCTTCAGGATCAGACCCTGGCGACGGTCCGGACGCACCATCGCGAACCGCACCCCGCCGCGGGTCGCGAGGAACGCGTCGGTCGCGCCGTCGTCGGCCAGGTCGACCACCTCGAACCGATCCAGGAGGGCGGGCAGGAGGGCGTCCGCGTCGGCCGGCAGCGCCGGGCAGACCCGGTGGGTCGGCTCGCACCGGAGCCCCGGCTCGGAGACCGGCACCAGCATCATCATCGTGTAGTCCCACGGGTGCTCGCGTCGCCCCGGCAGCCCGCCCGCCCGACCGTCGCGGTGACGGACCGCGGCGTCGTGGCGGTGGTGGCCGTCGGCGATGACGGCGACCTCGGGGAGCAGCGCCTCCATCAGCGCGAGGTGGGTCGCGGGGTCCTCGTCGCGCCACATCGCGTTACGTCGACCGGCGCCGTCGACCACCTCGACCCCCGCAGGGCCGTGGTCGCGGGTGAGGTAGTCGGACAGCGCGCCCCTCCCGTCGGGCACCAGCGTCATCGTCATCGACAGCTGGACCCGCATCGCGTCGAGCTGCGCGTGCAGCTGGGTCGTCGAGCCGCCGCGGGTCCGCTCGTGGGGTCGCACCGGGCCGCTGCCCGACTCCTCCAGGCGCACCAGGCAGACCAGCCCCCGGCGGGAGGAGACGCCGTCGTCCTGCTCGTACAGGTAGACCGACGGTCGGGGATCCCGCACCACGATGCCGTCCTCCCGCCACCGCCCGAGCAGCCGCGCGGCGTGGGTGAACGCGGGCTCCTCGGCGCTCGCCAGGGGGCCTCGATCGCCGCGCACGAGGCGGCGCACGTTGTGCTCGTGCACGTCGCCCACGACGCTGCGGTCCGTCGGTTCCCCGTTCGTCGAGGGGGAGACGAGCAGCGGCAGGCTCGGCACCAGGTCGGCGCCGTAGCGGAGGGCTCGGAAGGGTCGGATGAGCGGCACGACGCGCTTCTATACCCCATTCCAGTTTGACGCCAGACCCCCGGTCGGCTTCAATCCGGGGCCGTGAAGGTCTTCACCCCGTACTCGCTCGTGGTCCTCGCGCTCCTGCTCGGCGGGTGTGGAGGCGGCTCCTCCATCCCGACGACCAACGTCCGGGACTATCACATCACGTTCAGCGCGGCCGAAGCGTCGGAGTCCTGCTCCCAGGGGATCCAGGACGACGCGGTGGGGCACACCGAGTTCACGCTGACGTACCGGATCCACTGGGTCGACGGCCCCGACGAGGCCCGGGTCGACCTGTACTGGAAGGCCCGCGGCGACGCGGACTCGACCTACAGCTTCTTCGCCTCGGGCACCCTCGAGGGCACGCTCGACGACGGCGCCATCGTCTACGCCGGCGGCTCCTTCGAGGAGGACCGCGCCGGCGCCCGGGTGACCTACCGGGTCGAAGGCCGCGCCCGCCTGCGCTTCAGCGACCAGATCCCGGACTCCACCGAGGACTACGTGATCCAGGACTCGACGGACACCGCCGAGTTCCCGATCGGCTGCGTCTACACGCTCCACTTCAACGGCGACCTCGCCGCGGAGCAGGACGCCGCCTGACGGCCGCCCACCCCTCCTTGGACCGCACCACACCAGCGCTGGACGAGCGGGTCCTCGGCTTCGCGCCGAGGCTGACCCCCCGCGCCGTGCGGTGGCTCGCGCGCCTGCCGATCGGCCTGCGCCGCAAGGCGGCGGACGCCTGGGTGCGGCGTCACCCGCTACCCGCGGAGGTCGAGCGGGACGTCGTCGCGGAGGTCGAGCGGGACTGGGACGGCGTCCCCTTGCCGACGGACCTCGGCTCGATCATCGACCGCTCCCGCAGCCTCCTCATCGAGCAGGCCGGCGGCGCCCACGCGGCCGCCTGCGACGGGCCGGCCGCGGTCGGCCGCCACCTGGAGATCTCGGCCCTCGGGCCGCTGGAGCAGCTGCTCGACGACAAGGGCGCGGCGATGGTCCTGACGCCGACGTTCGGGGCCTGGCAGACCGTCGCGCCGGCGCTCGCTCGACGCGGCTACCGCGTCGGCCTGCTCGACCTGCGGCCCGCCGGCCGGGCGCCCGCGGCGCGCTTCCCCGCCGCCCCCGGGCTCGACCTGCAGGTCCTGCCGGTGGCCGGCTCGGCCCGCCCGCTGGTCCGGTTCGCGAGCGAGGAGCGCAGCGTCATCGTCGCCCTCGCGGACGAGGGGCGCGGCGTGCGCTTCGGTCACGGCACGCTGCTCGACCGCTCCGCGAGCGTCGGCTCCACGCCGTTCGAGCTGGCCCGACGCGTCGGCCTGGGGGTGCTGCCCGCGTTCGTCGTGCACGGCACCGGTCCGGTGCCCCGCCTGGTCGTCGAGCGCCCGCTGAGGGTGTCCGACACGGGCCGGGGCGACGCCGACCTGGACACCACGGTGGCCCGCTGGCTCAAGCTGGTCGACAAGTTCGCCCGCCGCTACCCGGACCACTACCTGCCCACCCTGTACGTGCGCTGGTGCGCCCGCCGCACGGACCCGCTCCCGCTCTTCGCGGACAGCGCCGCGGCGGGCTCGGCGGCGTGATCCCGCCGTCGGGCGGAACCTCCGCGCTCGGGCCGGTGTCCTGAGCACGGTGCGGAGTCCAGCGACATGACACGGATCTGGTTGGCCCGGTTGCTCCGCGGCACGGTGGCGGGGCTGCTCGTCGGCGCGGTGGTCGGCGGGTTCGAGGTCGCCTTCGCGCTGCGCGGGTCGATCACCGAGGTGGTCAACGCGCTGCAGCGGCTGCAGCTCTGGGCGCTCAACGCCGCGCTCCTCGGCGGGGTGTCCGCCGCGGCGGCGCTGGTGCTCGCCGGCGCCATCGGGTCGGCCGCCGGCCACTCCCACGAGGTCCGCACCCTGGCGGTGGAGACCGGGCGGGACCCGCGTCACCCGTGGCTGCCCTGGGTGCTCGGCGGAGCGCTGTTGGCGGCCCTGTCGGTCGAGGTGATCCCCCGGGAGGCCGCGGTCGGGGGCGGCGGTCGGGGGCTGATGCTGTACGCGCTGGCGCTGATCGCGTCGGCCGCCTTCGCACTGGCCCTCCGGCTCTGGCTCAAGAAGGTCGACCACACCGGGCGGGGCGCCGGCCTGGCGCTCCTCGGCCTGCCGACGCTGCTCGTCATCTCCATGAGCCTGTCCGTGTCGGCCTCCCAGGCGGGCGGCAAGGGCGAGGCGTCCGCCACCCGGGAGGGCGTGCCGAACATCCTGCTCATCACGGTGGACGGGCTCCGGGCCGACCACGCGTTCGGGGGGCGGGTCCGCACGCCGACGCTGCGGTGGCTGTCCCGCAAGGGGGTGTCGTTCACCCAGGCGACCACGTCGTCCACCGCCGACGGGCCGTCCGTCGCCGCGCTGATGACCGGCCGCCACCCGCTGTCGACCGGCTACCTCGCCGACGGCCAGCGCCTGCCGTCGCGTGACCCGGCCACCGGCCGCGACCTGCCGACGCTGGCGGAGGTGCTGCGGGACGAGGGCTACGCCACCGGCGCGTTCGTGTCGTCGGCCGCGCTGGACGGCCGGAACAGCGGCCTGAGCCGCGGCTTCGAGGTCTACGACGACGGCATCGGCACCCGTCGCCCGGGCTGGCGTCGGCTCGCGGGGCCGACGCTGCTGCGCTGGTTCCGCCACTCCGGGGGCCGCACCCCGGACGGCAGCACCGTCCTGCGCGCGTCGGCCGAGTCGTTCATCCGCTTCGAGTACTGGCTCGCGTGGCACTACCGGGAGAACCTCTTCGGCTGGGTGCACGTGGCAGACCCGCGCATGCCCTTCCTGTACGCGGAGGTGGACCCGAAGATCGACCTCGTGGACCCCCTGCCCGGCGACGCGGGGCGGAGCCACGGCGCGCGGGTGGTGCAGCTCGACACGATCCTCGGCGAGGTCTTCGAGGCGCTGGAGGACGACAAGCTGCTGGAGCGCACGCTCGTCGTCATCGTCGGAACCCGGGGCTACGTGCCCGACGGTCGGCCGACCGTCGACGAGGCGTGGACCCACGTGCCGGTGTTCCTGTACGGCCCCGGGCTCGAGGGCGGCGTGGCGTTCGAGCAGCAGATCCGGCTGGAGGACCTGCCGGCCACGATCCTCTCCGCGGCCGGCTTCCGTCGCGCCCGGATGGGCGACGGCATCTCCCTGGTGCCGATGATGGAGGGGCGAGCGACGGACGCCGCCCGCGCCATCTCGGTCGGTCCCCCGCGGGCCGACGGCAGCTGCCCCGTGGCGGTGCGCACCCCCGAGCGCAAGCTGGTGCGCGAGGCGTCGGGCAAGCAGTCCTGGTACGAGCTGGACAGCGACCCCAAGGAGCTGCGCGACCGGGCCGAGCAGTCGGCCGACGAGGTGGAGCGGGTCGGCGGCGAGCTGAGCGAGCTGCTCGGCCGCGACGTGCCCCGCGCGTCCGTCCCGCCCCTCGATCCGGGCGCCGCGGCGGAGCTCCGGGCGCTCGACGCGTCACGCTGATCCGTCGATCCCCTTGTCCCAGCCGGGCCCATCCGGTACGACTCGCTCGCGATGCCCGATCCCGCTCAGTTGATTCTCGAGGACGGACGAACCTTCACGGGTGAGGCCCACGGCTGGCGCGGCGTGCGCACCGGCGAGGTGGTCTTCAACACGTCCATGACCGGCTACCAGGAGATCCTCACGGATCCGTCGTACGCCGAGCAGATCGTCACGATGACCGTGCCGCACGTCGGCAACTACGGCGTCACCGAACACGACGACGAGAGCCGGCACCCGCACGTGCACGGCTTCGTGGTCCGCGAGTTGAGCCGCGTCTACAGCAACCACCGCGCCGACGGCGACCTCGACAGCTGGCTGCAGCGCCACGGCGTGCCCTGCATCGCAGGGGTGGATACGCGCGCGCTGACCCGCCACATCCGCAGCGTTGGCGCGATGCGGGGCGTCATCTGCACCGACGGCACCGACCGGGAGACGCTCCTGCAGCGGCTGAGCGAGTACGGCGGGCTGCCGGGGCTCGACCTGGCTGGTCGCGTCAGCTGCCGTCGCCCCTACCGCGTGCAGCCCGAGGGGCCGCCGGCGTTCAACATGGTGGCCGTCGACTTCGGCATCAAGCGCAACATCCTGCGGCTCCTCGCCCAGAAGGGGCCCGCGCGGGTCACCGTCGTGCCGTCGCGCACCACCGCCGAGGAGATCCTCGCCCTCAACCCCGACGGGGTGCTGCTGTCCAACGGCCCGGGCGACCCGGAGCCGGTCGCCGAGTACGCGGCGGAGATGGTGCGCGGGCTGCTCGGCAAGGTGCCGGTGATGGGCATCTGCATGGGCATGCAGGTGCTGGGCATCGCCCTGGGCGGTCGCACCTTCAAGCTGAAGTTCGGCCACCGCGGCGGCAACCAGCCGGTCAAGAACCTGATGACCGGGATCGTCGAGATCACGGCCCAGAACCACGGCTTCGCGGTCGAGCTCGATTCGATCGCCGACGCGGACGTCGAGGTGACCCACGTCAACCTCAACGACGACACCCTCGAGGGCTTCGCTTGCAAGGGGGTGCCCGCCTTCGCGGTGCAGTACCACCCCGAGGCGTCCCCCGGCCCGCACGACGCGGCCTACCTCTTCGACGACCTGTACAAGCTGATCCGCGAGACCCGGGGGTAGGGGCTGGTGAACCGCCGGCCCCCGCCGGACGCGCTGACGGTCACCCAGCTCGCCCGCCGCGTCCGCGGCGTGCTCGAGGGGAGCTTCGACCGGGTCTGGGTGAAGGGGGAGATCAGCAACTTCCGCCGCTTCAACTCCGGTCACTGGTACTTCACGCTCAAGGACTCGGGCGCGCAGCTGAAGGCGGCGATGTTCGGCCGGGACAACCGCTACGTGCGCTTCGAGCCGCGGGACGGCGACGAGGTCATCGTGCAGGGGCGGATCGACCTGTACGACCGGCGGGGCGACCTGCAGGTCGTCGCGTCGTGGATGGAGCCGGTCGGCGCCGGCCGCCTGCAGAAGCAGCTGAAGGAGCTGGAGGCGAAGCTGCGGGCCGAGGGGCTGTTCGACCCGGCGCGCAAGCAGCCGCTCCCTCGCGTGCCCCGGCGGATCGGCATCGTCACCTCCCGCCAGGCGGCGGCGTTGCAGGACATGCTCCGGATCCTCGCCGAGCGGGACCCGACGCTGTCGATCACCATCGCGCCGTGCCGCGTCCAGGGGGCCGAGGCGGGGCCCGAGGTCGCCGCCGCCCTGCGGCTGCTCGCCCGGCACGGCGACGTCGAGGTGATCCTGTGCGGCCGCGGGGGTGGCTCCCTCGAGGATCTCTGGGCGTTCAACACGGAGGTGGTGGTGCGGGCGATCGCCGACTGCCCCATCCCCGTGGTCACCGGGATCGGTCACGAGATCGACACCACCCTGGCCGACCTGGCGGCGGACGCCCGCGCCCCCACGCCCACCGGCGCCGCCGAGATGGCCTGCCTCGCCCGGGCCGACCTGGAGGCCGGGGTCGACGGGCTGAAGCGTCGGCTCGCCGACGCGGTCCGGCGGGATCTCGATCGTCGCGCCCGGCGCGCCGCCGACCTCGAGACCCGGCTGCCGACCCCCGCCCGTCGCCTGGACGCCGCGGGCCAGCGCCTGGACGACGCCCGCGGGCGCCTCGCGCGCGCCGCGTCCAACACGCTGATCCGCCGACGCGACCGCCTGGGCGCCGCCCGTCGAGCCCTCGACGTGCTCGGCCCGATGCAGTCCCTGGAGCGGGGCTACGCCATCGTCACCCGCGGCGAAGGCGGGGCGCCGGTGGTGAGGGAGGCCGCGCAGGTAGTCCCGGGGGACCCGGTGCGGGTACGCTTGTTCCGCGGCGCCCTCGAGTGCACGGTGGACTCGGTCGTGGACGGCGCCGACCTCGATCTCCGCGGGAGGCCCGCTCGATGACCCGTCCTGTCGCCCTGGCTCTCATGATGCTCGTCGTCGCCGTCGGGGTGCTCGCCCTGACCGTGCCAGGCTGCAACCAGACCTACCAGCAATGCGACGCCGACTCGGACTGCGTGATCATCTGCGACTGCCCGGGCGGAGGCCCGTCGGCGACGGTGATCCACCCCTGCCGCCTCGGAAACTGCGGTGCTGATCACTACGGTGACCTCGACTGCGTGCGACCCTGTGCCGAGAGGAACCCGTTCGCCGCGGACGACGACGACAGCGCGGCGGACGACGATGACAGCGCCGGGGACGACGACGACTCGGCGCGCTGAAGGGAGACCGCCATGAGCGAAGAGCAGGCACGCCATCTTCAGGACCGCATGGACGCGGGCGCGTGGGCCATCGCCCATCGGCTCACGGACAACTTCGAGCAGGCCGTTGTCGAGCAGGCGTTGACCCAGGAGGGGATCGAGTTCGAGACCCGCCTGTCGTTCGAGACCGCCTTCTCGTTCATCTTCGAGATGGACCACGGGTTCGGGGTCGTCATCGTGCCGGCCGCCGACGTCGACCGCGCCAAGGAGCTGATCGCGGCGATCCTCGCCGAGGACGAGCACGCGGCTGAAGCCGCGGCCCGCGAGGCCGAGAGCAGCGTCGCCGACGAGGAGGCGCCAGTCGGGTGATGGCGGCTGAGCGCGTCCTCCTGATCGACGACGATCCCAAGGTGCTTCGGCTCCTGGAGGCCACGCTGCGCCTGAAGGACTACGACGTCGTCAAGATGGAGTCGGGGGTCGACGCGCTCGCCTGGCTCAAGCGCCAGCAGCCGGACCTGATCATCTCCGACATCATGATGCCGGACCTCGACGGGTACGACTTCTTCCGGCGCGTGAAGGCGTCGACCGACGCCACCCGGATCCCGTTCATCTTCCTGTCCGCCAGGAGCGAGCCCGAGGACGTGGTCAAGGGGCTGCGGCTGGGGGCCGACGAGTTCCTCCGCAAGCCGTTCTCCATCGACGAGCTGCTGGTCCGCGTCGAGCGGGTGCTCGAGCGCTCGGGGGGGGGGCCGAAGGTCGAGCCCTCCCGGGGCGTGTTCGAGGGCGACCTGCAGCACATGGCGCTGAGCGACGTCATCCGCATGCTCGCGGTGCAGCGCAAGACCGGGCTGCTGCGGGTGGACCCCCAGCGGGTGGTCGGCTCGGGCGCCGTCCAGCTGGTCGAGGGTCAGGCGATGCACGCCGAGTTCGGCGCCCTGGAGGGGGAGCCTGCGCTGTTCCAGCTGCTGGTCCGGGAGGCCGGCCGGTTCTCCTTCCGTCCCGGCGAGGAGCTGCCCGGTCGCACCATCGAGATCAAGACGCTCCCCCTGCTGATGGAGGCCTACCGCCTGATCGACCTGGGGGTGCTGCGGCGGATCGATCCCCACAACCTCGTCGCCGGCGCGACCCTCGCCCGGCTGGTGACCGAGCGCCGCAAGGAGGTCGGCCCGCTGCCCCTCATCGAAGAGGACACGGACAAGCCGCGCGCGCTGGGGCTGCCCGGCATGGCGCTGCGCCTCACGAAGGGCCGCCCCCCGGGTGGGGCCGAGCCCGACGACCCGGCGGGGATCTCGTTGGAGGAGCCAGACTTCTCCGACACCGTGCAGGTCGCGACGGCGGACGTCTTCTCCGACGACGAGTTGGACGTGCTCCGGGAGCTGCGGCACGGCGGGCCGGGCCCGGACACCTGGGACGCGGCGGGGCTGATCGACGAGCCGTCCGGCGCGGACCTGGCGTCTCCGACCGAGGAGGACCCCCTGGAGGGGCTGGACGCGCTGGACAGCATGGAGCTGGCCCCCGGGTTCCTGACGTCCGAGCTGGAGGCGATCGAGGAGGAGCTGGGCCTGTCGGACCGGCCGGCTGCGCCGGAGGATCTGAAGGCGGCGAGCGTGCCCGGCTCGCCCCCCCCGATCCACGAGGACTCCGTCGACGAGCCGGCCCCCAAGCTGGGCGCGTCGCTGGAGGTGCCGCCGGTGACCCAGCCGACCGGGGAGGCGCCGCCGCCGTTCCCCGACCTGCCGCTGGACCCGGACCAGGCGGTGACCGCCGTGCCGGAGCCGGAGCCGGTCGCCAGCTCGGGCCGGATCTACGTCACCACCGAGGTCAAGGCGATCGCGCTGGTGGACGACACCGCCTACGAGGTGCCGACGGTCGAGACCGACCCCGGCACCGATCGCCTGATGGACCTGTACGAGCGCCTCAAGGCGGTCGCGAGCAAGGACCTCGGCACCCGCCAGGTGCAGATGGGGACGCGGAGCGGCCGCGTGATCGCCGGCACCGTCGAAGACGCCGGTCGCCGGGCCACCGTCGCCGCCTTCTCGGCCCAGGCGATCTCCTTCGCGTCCGAAGGGCCGATGGGCCTGCAGTTCGCCTCCCTGGACGCCGGCGACCTGCACGTGCTCGTCGTCGAGACCGACCACCTGCGGCTCTTCACCCTGCTGTTCGACCGCAAGCCGGAGCCGGTGGCGGTGCTCGACGCGATCGGCCCGGTGGTGCTGGCCTGGCGCGAGGCGCGCTGACGGGTGGCTGACAGCGGCCTGTTCGAGGAGGCGCTGCTGCAGCTGCGGGAGGTCGCGGCGCTGCTCGACCGCGAAGGCAACCTGCTGTGGATGAACGCCGCGGCGGCCCGTCGGCTGGGCGGCATGGCCGGGCCGGTGCAGCCCCGCCCGGTGATGGACTGGGTCGCCGCCGGTGCGGTGCCCCAGCTGATGCGGTCGCTCATCGCGGTGGAGACCGGGCTGACCCCGACGGGCGAGCGGATCAGCCTGCCGCTGACGCTGCGCACCCACCAGGGGGGCACGTCCCAGCTCGTCGCGAGCGTCAGCCGGATCGAGGCCGGCGGCGAGCACCGGGTGCTGCTCCTCGCGCGCTCCCGGCGATCCGGCGGCGCGGACGACGGGCTCCTGCCCTCCCAGGCGGACTTCCTGGCGAACATGTCCCACGAGCTGCGCACGCCGCTCAACGCGATCATCGGCTACGCCGAGCTGCTCGGCATGCCGCAGCTGACGGTCGACCCGGACAAGCGGCGGCAGTACGCCGACGACATCCGCGACTCGGGCCGGCACCTGCTGGAGCTGATCGAGGACATCCTGGAGTTCGCCAAGGCGGGCGCCGGTCGCATGACGATCCGGGCCGAGGAGCTGGACGTCGTCGAGGAGCTGGAGTCCTGCATCAAGCTGGCCGAGGGGCTCGCGGTGCGCATGGGTCGTCCGCTGGACATGGTCCTGTTGCCCGACGGCCAGCCGGGGGTGATCCGCACCGACGTCCGGCTGTTCAAGCAGGTCGTCGTCAACCTGCTGAGCAACGCGGTCAAGTTCAGCCGCGCCGGCGGACGCGTCGAGCTCGCGGTGCGCCGGGTGGACCAGTGGCTGCAGGTGGCGGTGCGGGACCAGGGGGTCGGCATCCCGGCCGAGGAGGCCGACCGCATCTTCGCGGCCTTCTACCAGGTCGACGGCACGGCCAGCCGGCAGTACGGCGGCATGGGGCTCGGGCTGGCGCTCGTGCGGCGCTTCCTGGACCTGCTGGGCGGGGGCATCCGGCTGCAGAGCAAGCCGGGGGTCGGCTCGACGTTCACGTTTCACATCCCGGTCGACGCACGCCGGGGGGGGGACGCCGGCGGGCTGGCTCGGGTGCAGACCCAGACCGGAGATCTGCCGGCGCTGATCGCAGACAGGGAGGGTGAGGAGTGACCCGGTACAATCGGCGCCTGATGAAACGGGCACTGCTTCTCATCGCACTGGTCGCGGCGCTCGGCGCCTGCAGCGGGGATCGACAGCCCCACGTGGAGACCCACTCCGCGACCGGCCCGACGTTCACCTTCGCGCAGGGAGCCGAGCCGCGCACGCTCGACCCGGGGCTGATCACGGACACGTCCGGCGGCTTCATCGCGATGAACATGTTCGAAGGGCTGCTCGTCTGGAGCGCCGACGGCACCGAGCTCCTGCCCGGCGCGGCGGAGCGCTGGGAGGTCAGCCCCGACGGCCGCACCTGGACGTTCCACCTGCGGTCCGGCGCGATCTGGAGCAACGGGGACCCGGTCACCGCCACCGACTTCGTGCTGTCGTGGCGGCGGGTGCTCAACCCGGGCACCGGCTCGGCGTACGCGTCGCTGCTGTACCCGGTCCGGGGCGCCCGCGCGCTGCACACCGAGCAGACCCGGGATCCCGAGTCGCTGGGGGTGGAGGCGAGGGACCGCTACACGCTGGTGGTGCACCTGGAGAACCCGACGCCCTGGTTCTCGGCGATCGCGGCCCACCACGTGCTGTCGCCGGTCAGCACCGCCGCGGTCAAGCGCCACGGCTACGCCTGGACCCGCCCGGACCACGTGGTGGTCAACGGCCCGTTCACGCTGTCGGACTGGATCCCGGGCGAGAAGATCGTCCTGTCCCGCAACCCCTACTACCACTCGGCCGACTCGGTGAAGCTCGAGCGGGTCGAGGCGGTGTTCGTCACCGATCCGACGAAGGTCCTCGCCCTGTACGACGAGGGCAAGCTGCAGTGGACCGGTCACGGCACGGGCCTGCTCCCGCTGGATCAGCTGGACGTCCTCGCCGCGCGGCCGGACGCCCAGACCAGCAGCTCCCTGGGTACCGCCTGGTACGTGCTCAACACGTCCGTCGAGCCCCTGGACGACCCGCGGGTCCGTCGCGCGCTCTGGCTGGCGCTCGACCGCTCCGAGCTCGCAGGCCTCATCGGCCCCGCGGCGGTGGTCGCCTCGGGCTTCGTGCCCCCCGGCATCCCCGGCTACGAGGGCGCCGACCTCAAGGACAACGACCGCGAGGCGGCGCGGGCCCTGCTGACCGAGGCCGGCTACCCCGGCGGCGAAGGCTTCCCGAAGCTGGAGCTGGCGGTGGACGCGCGCAACGTGCACGAGCAGGTGGCGGCCTGGGTGGCCCGGTCCTGGAAGCAGGAGCTCGGGGTCGAGGTGGAGCTGTACTCCCGCGCCTGGCCGGTGCACGCCGACGCCATGCAGGCGGGCGAGTTCCAGGTCGGGCGCGGCGGCTGGCTGGGGGACTACCCCGACCCGTCGACGTTCCTGGACCTCTTCCACTCCACCAACGCGCTGAACATGTCGGGGTTCGACAGCAGCGTCTACGACGGGCTGTGTGAGGAGGCGAGCCGGACCGAGGACCCCGCGTCCCGGCTGCGGCTGCTGAGCCAGGCCGAAGGCGTGCTCCTGGAGGAGCTGCCGGTGCTGCCGCTGTTCCACTTCGGCACCCTGTCGCTGCTCAAGCCGTACGTGGTCGGCTACGAAGACAACCCCCTGGGCGTCCACCTGCTGCAGTACATCGAGCTCGGCACCCAGTCGGTCCCGGGCATGAGTCGGGGGCCTGACGACCGCGGGTGACCGCCTCGCAGTCCAGCGTTCGGCGGGACTTGTCAAGAAGTTGTGAAGGTTGTCAATAATTCGCAACGCGATCGGCGCCGTTCCCTGGTAGCGTCGACTCGATGGCACACCTCCGCTTCCTGCTCATCGCCTCCCTCCTCCTGTTCGGCTGCTCGGACACCGAGAACGGCTACGCGCCGGCGGGACCGGGCCCCGACTTCCCGGGCGAGGGGGGCGAGGGGGACGACGACGACGCGTCGGACGACGACGACGCCTGGTCGGACGACGACGACGCGGCGGACGACGACGACGCGTCGGCCAGCTTCGAGGGCGACGAGCCGGGCGAGTGCAGCGACGGCGCCGACAACGACATGGACGGCTTCTTCGACTGCGCCGACACCGACTGCTTCGGGGCGCCCGAGTGCAGCGGTGACGACGACGACGCGGCGGACGACGACGACGCGGCGGACGACGACGACGACTCGGCCGCCGGCGCCGAGGTGTGCGACGACGGGTTCGACAACGACGGTGACGGGTTCGTCGACTGCAACGACGACGACTGCTTCAGCGACCCGGCGTGTGACGGTGGCGACGACGACGACTCGGTGGGCGACGACGACGACGACGACGCTACGCCGCCGGCCGAGGACGAGTTCGAGCCCAACGACACCAGCGCGACCGCCTACGACCTGACCTGGATGGGCGGCGGCACCTACGAAGCGGTGCTGTGCGAGGGGAACGACGACTGGTTCGAGGTCTGCCTCGGCGAGGGTGGCTTCTACGAGGCGGTCATCACCGAGTACGACAACCCCGACTACCTCCCCCCCGAGACGGACACGGACGTCTACTCGGGCAGCACGCCGACCGGCTACAGCCTCTCGAGCTACGGGTTCGGCATGGAGATCAGCGGCCCGGCGGGGTGGTGCTACTGGTACACCATCGAGCTGACCGTCACGAACCCGGTCGACTGCCCGTAGCCCCCATCACTCGACGAAGTCGCGGATCGAGCCGGCCACCCGGCCCGGCACCTCGTGGGCGATCCAGTGGGTCGCGTCCGGCACCTCCTCCAGCGTGAGGTCGGCCACGTAGGCGTCCAGCCCGTCCATGTTGCTCGGGAGGAGCGCCGTGTCCTCCATGCCCCAGATCACCAGCGTCGGCACGTCGACGTGCAGCTCGCGGTCGACGTTGGGGAGCCCGTCGGTGAAGTTGGCGCGGTACCAGTTCAGCCCGCCCTCGATGGCGCGCGGCTGGCCCCACGCCTCCTTGTACAGCGGCACCTCGTCCTCGCTCAGGGCGTCCCCCATCGTATTGACGAGCATGGCGAAGTCGTTGGCCACCATCGTCTCCTCGAAGCCGTCGATCACGAAGAAGTCGAGGTAGGAGAACGCGTCCTGCTGCGCCGGGTCGTTGGCGAGCAGGTCGGCGAAGACGTTCATGTGGGGCGCGTTGAGGATGACCAGCCGCTGCACCGACGGCAGGTCCGCCGCGGCCGCCCAGGCGACGCCGCCCCCCCAGTCGTGGCCGACGAGGGTCACGGGGCCCCCCACCGCGTCGATCAAGCCGCCGACGTCCTCCACCAGGGCTGGCAGCTCGTAGGCCTCCAGGTCGATCGGCTTGTCGCTGACGTTGTAGCCGCGCTGGTCCGGCGCGATGACGCGGAAGTCGGCGGCGAGGTCGTCCATCACCGCCGACCAGCCCATCCAGAACTCCGGGAAGCCGTGCAGGAGCACGATCGTCGGCCCGGCCCCCTGGCAGGCGACGTTCAGCGCGACGTCGCCGACGTCGAGGGTCCGGAACTGAGGCGCGTCGACATCGCAGCCGTCGGCCCAGGGGTCCGCGGGCGGCTCCTCGGTCGGGGCGCAGGCGACGGACAGGGCGAGCAGACCGATTGGCAGCGAGCGGCGCATGCGGGGAGTGTGCCTCGCGCTTCGCCTCCCCGCTCGTTTTCGAGGTCTCGATTTCATAGTTGCGCATAGCTGACTGTGAGTAGATATTACTACTCATGAGTGACTATTTGACCCTCGATGAAGCGTCCGAGTTCCTCTCGACCCCCAAGTCCACGCTGTACCGCTGGCTGCGGGAGGGCCGCCTCCCCGGGCACAAGCTGGGGCGTCAGTGGCGATTCCTGCAGGCGGAGCTGGAGGCGTTCCGCACCGGAGGATCCGGAGATCGGACCGCCGCCGAGTCAGTCATCTGGGACGCGATCGACGCCGGCGCGAGCGCCCTGCACGTGGCGCCGACGGGCGCGTCGCACAGCCTCGGCTACCGACTGGAGCGGGGCGTGGAGCCCATCGCGGACCTCGACCCCGACCGCTTCGAGGCGCTCGACCGCGCCTGGACGGTGGCCAGCCGGCCCGTCCGGGGCGAGGACAAGCGTCGCCTCTTCCTGGAGCGCGCCGACGAGCGCGTCCAGGTCCGCTACCGGCGCCTCGAGACCTTCTCGGGGACCCGGGTCACCCTGCGCTTCGTGAGGGAGAGCACCATGAGACTGACGATCGACGGCATCGCCCCCGAACCCGCCGACAACGCCGCCCTGCGCGGCTGGCTCCAGGCGAGCCACGGGCTCGTGCTCGTGTCGGGGCGCGGCGGCTCCGGCAAGACCACCACGGCCTACTGTTGCCTGAACGAGCTCGCGTCCCGGGCCGGCTGCGCGGTCTTCACGATCGAGGACGAGGTCGGCGTGTTCCTCCCCGGGGTCAACCAGCTCGAGGTCGACCTGGACGACGCGGCGCAGGTCCGCGAGGCGTTCTCGGCCGTGCGCGACAGCGACCCGGACGTGCTGTTCGTCTCGTCGATGGTGGCCCAGCGCCATCGGGCGACGATCTGGGGCCTCGCCCTGGACGCCGCCGAGAGCGGCCACCTGGTCTTCGTGCAGCTGGACGCCGCGTCGGCGGACCACGCCATCGAGCAGGTGACCGAGGCGGTGGCCCGACCCATCGGACCGCTCCTGGTGGGCGCCTCCTGGCAGCGCCTGAAGCGGAAGCCGGAGGGTGGCCGCGAGGCGGTCTACGAGTTCCGACCGGGTGCGCTGGGTGGCTGATCGGCGCGATGAGGGGCGGAGGCGTCACCCCTCCGGGCGGCTCACGCGGACAGGACCCGGGCGCGCACGTAGGGGCTGACGACGCTGTCGGCGACGAAGTCCTCGCGGGCCAGCCAGACGTGGTCGAGGACCAACCCCTTGTGGACGCAGGCGCCGCGTCCGACGTTGACGCCGCGGCCGAAGACCGTCGGCCCCCGGACCAGCACGCCCTGCTCGAGCACCGAGCCCCGGCCGACGACCACGGGGCCCCCCGTCGGGTCGACGCGCACGTCTTCGATGCGCGCGCCGTCGGCGATCCACAGGTTCGGGCGCACCTGGCGGAGGCCCCGCATCTTCAGGCTCCGGTCGACGCCGAGGGATCGCAGGGAGTCGAGGTTGGCCTGGAACAGCGAGAAGGGGTTGTTGATCTCGACCACCGGCACATCGGGGTCGTAGGTGCCGCACTCCAGCTTGCGGCGGCGCGCGAGCCGGGGGATCTCCAGCAGCGGCCGCTCGATGTCGGAGTTCGCGATGAGCCGCGCCATGCCGGGCGACGCGAGCAGCATCGCGGGCGGCCCGAAGGAGTACTGGCCGGGGCCGAAGACGCAGGTGCCCTTGACCACGGTGACGGCCCGTCGGCGGCTCTCGTGCTGGTGCACGATGCCCGGCAGGTCCGGCAGGGGGTGCAGGTTGGGCCGCATGATCAGGACCGCCTCGTTGCCGCGGCTGCGCGCGGCCCGGTGGATCGCTGACTGCACGGTGGGGGCGACCCGCAGACCGAAGTCGACGACCGCCGCCGCGACGTCGTAGTCCTCGGCCGCATTGCGGCCGGTCACGAGGGTGACTTCCGTCAGGTGTCGGCGGGACAGCCAGGCGAGCGTCGCCCGGATCAGGCTCCGATGAACGACCGGCAACAGGAAGGGTGGCGCCTCGGTGGCGAACGGGAACCTTCGATGGTCGTATCGGCTGTCGAGGAGCAGAACGTGCACGCGCGCCGGACCCTTTCGTCCTCCCCGCAGGTGCCCTCCTCCACCAACAGGATCGCACACCCTTTCGGCGGTGGCGGAGAAATCTTGAGGGATGTACACTCCGGCACCCCTGACTGAACGGTCATTCATTTGCGCCTCGACCCGTCTCAGGGCCACAAGGGAGTTCCAGAACATGTCCATCCAGATTCGAAAGGTCGCGGTGCTCGGAGCCGGAGTCATGGGCTCCGGGATCGCAGCCCACCTCGCCAACGCCGGCGTGCCGTCGTTGTTGTTCGATCTCGAACGGCCCGTCGCCTCGATCAAGGCTCTGCTCAAGGCCAAGCCGGCGCCGCTGTTCCACGCGGACAAGGCGGCGCTGATCGAGCCCTGCACCTTCGGCGACGACATCGCCCGCCTCTCCGAGGTGGACTGGGTCGTCGAAGCGGTCACCGAGCGTCTCGACATCAAGCGCAAGGTCTTCGAGCAGGTGCGCGCCAACGCGCGCCCCGACTGCATCGTCACCTCCAACACCTCGGGCATCCCGATCGCCTCGATGGTCGAGGGGACCGACGACGCCTTCAAGAAGCACTTCTTCGTCACGCACTTCTTCAACCCGGTCCGCTACATGAAGCTGCTGGAGCTGGTCGCCGGTCCCGAAACGGACCCGGAGATCTTCAACGCCCTGGCGAAGTTCGGTGAGCAGCGGCTCGGCAAGGGCATCGTCGTCGGCAAGGACACGCCCAACTTCGTGGCCAACCGCATCGGCACCTTCGGGATGATGGCGCTGCTGCACAAGCTGGGCGACAGCGACTTCACCGTCTCCCAGATCGACGCCATCTTCGGCAAGCCGATGGGGCGCCCGAAGTCGGCGGTGTTCCGCACCGCGGACCTGGTCGGCCTCGACACGCTCGCCCACGTGGCGGACAACTGCTACGCCAACCTGACGTCCGATCCGCACCGCGACATCTTCAAGCGGCCCGCCTACCTCGACGCCCTCATCGAGCGCGGCGACCTGGGCGGCAAGACCGGCGCGGGCTTCTACAAGAAGACGAAGATCGACGGCAAGAAGACGATCCTCGCCCTCAACCTGAAGACCCTCGAGTACGAGAACCAGGGCAAGGCTCGCCTCGACAGCATCGGCGCGGTCCGCTCCATCGAGGACGTCGGCGCGCGCGTCAAGGCGTTCCTGGAGTACGGCGACGACGCCAGCAACCTCGCCTGGGACGTCACCGCCGACACCCTGCTGTACAGCGCGGAGCTGCTCGGCGAGATCGCCGACGAGGTCTACGCGGTCGACAACGCCCTCAAGTGGGGCTTCGGCTGGGAGTCCGGCCCCTTCGAGAGCTGGGACGCGCTCGGCCTCGAGGCCAGCGTCAAGCGCATGGAGGCGGACGGCAAGACCATCCCCGAGGTGGTCCGGCAGGCCGTCGCGGCCGGCGGCTGGTACGAGCGGGCCAACGGCACGACGCGCTACCTGGACGTGCTCGGCGACCAGGAGCGTCACCCCGTGCCGCAGCCCGAGGGCGCCATCTTCCTGCAAGACGTCAAGGACGTCGGCAAGGTCGTCGACGGCGGCAACATGGGCGCGACGATCCTCGACCTCGGGGACGGCGTGCTGGGGCTCGAGTTCCACACCAAGATGAACTCGATCGATGACGACATCGTCAACGCCTACAACGCGGCGATGGACCTGCTGGACTCGTCGGACGACTGGCGCGGGCTGGTGGTCGCGAACGAGGGCCGCAACTTCAGCGTCGGCGCCAACGTCATGCTGGTCCTGATGGCGGCCATGAGCCACCAGTGGGCCCAGATCGAGAGCCTGACGAAGGCGCTGCAGGACACCCTGATGCGGGCCAAGTACTCGGCGAAGCCGGTCATCACGGCTCCGCACCAGATGGCCCTCGGAGGCGGCGCGGAGATCGCCATGCAGTCCTCGGCCTGCCAGGCCACGGGCGAGCTGTACATCGGCCTCGTCGAGGTCGGCGTCGGCCTGCTCCCCGGCGCGGGCGGCTGCAAGGAGGCGGTGTTCCGCCTCGTCGGCGGCATCCCCCACGGCGTCAACACCGACACCTCCCCCTACGTGCAGAAGGCGTTCATGCAGATCGGCATGGGCCAGGTCGCCACCTCCGCCGGTGAGGCGAAGGCGTTCGGCTACCTCCGCCCGCACGAGGGGATCTCGATGAACCGGGACCGGCAGATCGCGGACGCCAAGGCCCTCGCCATCGGCATGTCCGAGTCCGGCTGGTCCACCCCGGTGCCCAAGAAGATCAAGCTGCCCGGCCGGACCGGCTCGGCCGCGATCTCCTCCTTCATGTGGGGCATGAAGGGCGGCGGTCAGATCAGCGACTACGACATGCACGTCGGCAGCAAGATCGCCCACGTCCTGTGCGGCGGCGACATCCCCTCGGGCGGTGAGGTCACCGAGCAGGACCTGCTCGACCTCGAGCGCGAGGCCTTCCTGTCGCTGTGCGGTGAGCAGAAGACGCTCGCTCGCATCCAGCACATGCTCCAGCACAACAAGCCCCTGAGGAACTAGAGCCATGACCCACTTCACGAAGAGTCCGCGAGACGCGGTCGTCGTCAGCTCGGTGCGGACGGCGATCGGCAAGGGCAACAAGGGCACCCTGGCGCAGACGCGCCCGGACGACCTCATGGGCGCGGTCATCAAGGCCGCCGTCGATGGCGTCCCGGGGCTGACCGCGCAGGACATCGACGACGTCATCGTCGGCACCGCGACTCCCGAAGCGGAGCAGGGGCTGAACGTGGCGCGCGTCGCGCTCGACATCGCGGGGCTGCCGGACACGGTGCCCGGTGAGACGATCAACCGCTTCTGCAGCTCGGGCATCCAGGCGATCGCCCACGGCGCGCAGGCGATCCTGTCGGGTTGGTCCGACGTCATCGTGGCGGGCGGCGTCGAGTCGATGTCCCTGCTGCCGATGGGCGGCCACAACCCCATGCCGAACCCCGGCCTGGTCGACAAGCACCCGGAGGCGTACGCGCCGATGGGGCTGACCGCGGAGCTGGTCGCCGACCAGTTCGGCGTCAGCCGCGAGGACCAGGACGCGTTCGCGCTGGAGTCCCACCGCAAGGCGCTCGATGCGCAGGCGTCGGGCCGCTTCAGCGACGAGATCGTGCCGGTGACGGCCCAGGTCTGGAAGAACGGCGCCCGTGTCGAGGTCGAGTTCGCCAAGGACGAGGGGCCCCGCGCCGGCTCGGACATGGCGGCGATGGCCAAGCTGCGCACGCCGTTCAAGATGGGCGGCACGGTGACCGCGGGCACGAGCTCGCAGGTCAGCGACGGCGCCGCGGCGGCGGTGGTGATGAGCCGGGAGAAGGCCGAGGCGATGGGCCTGGAGATCCTGGGCGTGCTGCGCATGTACCAGGTGGTCGGCGTGCCCCCGGAGATCATGGGGATCGGCCCGAAGTACGCCATCCCGAAGGCGCTGGACAAGGCCGGCCTGACGATGGACGACATCGACGTCTTCGAGATCAACGAGGCGTTCGCCAGCCAGGCGATCTACTGCGCCCGCGAGCTCGGCGTGCCGGACGAGAAGCTGAACCCCAACGGCGGCGCCATCGCCCTGGGGCACCCGCTCGGCGCCACCGGCGCGCGCATGACCGCCACCCTGCTGCACGAGATGAAGCGGCGTGACGCCAAGATCGGCGTCGTGTCGATGTGCATCGGCGGCGGCATGGGCGCCGCGGCCATCTTCGAGCGAGAGACGATCTAGACGGCGGGCGGTCCGGCGGCGCTCCGTCGCCGCCGGATCGCCAGGCCGCCCACCACGAGCAGCCCGATCCACGACAACGAGGCCGGAGGCCCGCCGGCGGAGTCGCAGGCGCAGCCCGCCGCCTTGCACGTGGTCGGCCGGGTCCAGTCTGCATCGTCGCTGTCGTCCTCGGCCCGGGACCAGCCGATCTCCAGCTCCCCCGTCAGGTCCCCTGCCTCCACCGCGACGGTGGTGGTGAAGTCACCTCCCACGTCCGACGGCCGGCGGCAGGTGTCCTCCAGCCGCACGTAGTCGCCCCCCATCAGGTGGGGGACCCGGTCGAAGGGGCCGGTGCCGAGGTCGAACGCCAGCTGCTCCGGGGCGCTCGTCCAGCGCATCGGCATGCCGAAGATCCGGTTGCCGTCACCGTCCCGCACCACCGCGCGGGCCCCCGCCGGAGACTGGAACGCGCCGTTGTCGTCGAACACGACGTCGACCGTGATCTCCGACGCCTCCGAGCGCGCGACGGCCCGGACCTCGCCCAGGTCGAACGACTGGTCGCCGATGTCCAGGAACGCCTGGATCACGGTCCCCTCCTTCAGGTTGACCGTGAAGGTCGCGGCGTTCGTCGCCCCCGCCTCGGGGGAGGCGCCGTCCACCTCCAGCCGCTCGGGGGCCGACCCCTCGAGCGTCTCGAACCGGACCCGGCCGTGCTCCTCGGTCCAGGCCACGGGCCGGAGCGTACCGTCGGTCATCAAGCCCGCCTCGAGCCGGACCACCGCCCCGGCGGCGACCAGCAGCGGGGAGGGGAGCGGGTCGACGACCGAGTCGGGGAGCGCGTCGCCCGCCTCGTCGTTCAGGTGCTCCCAGGCGCCGTACTCGGGGAACGGCAGGAACGCGCCGGTGACGTCGGTGGCCGGGACCCCGGTCAGCCGGAGCACGTCTTCCGGCAGGTCGCCCGGCTCGGCGAGCGCGCAGGCGACCGGGTCGAACGTCCAGGTGAGCTCCCCCGCCCCCAGCGTCCAGCAGGTGTTGTGGTTGCCCCGGTCCTCGGCGGTGACCCGCGAGAGCTGGACGTCGTAGCAGTCGCGCCACGCCTCTTCGTCCTCCGTCGGGAGGTTGATGTCGGAGTCCAGCCGCCCGCAGAGCAGCGTGCCCTCCAGCATCGGGGTGTCGTTGCGCAGGTCGAGGAACTGGCTGGAGCGGACCGTCGGCAGCGGGTCCTCGCCCTCGGCCAGGTCGGGCCGCCGCAGGTCGAAGTTCCGATCGTCGCTCTCGATGTCGACCACCGGGCAGCCGGGGAGCAGGAGCGCGGCGGACAGGAGCAGGAGCGGACAGCGCATCGCGACAGTGTAGGGGTGCACGCCCGCGGCGCGCACATCGTCGGCTCCAGGGCCGCCCCGCGCAGTAGGATGCACCGGTCGAAGGGAGCCCCCGTGCTGCGTCGCTGCCTGCCGCTGCCTCTCCTGCTGGCCGCGTGCGGCGGGTCGGGGGCGCTGGGGCCGGCCGCCGATCCCGACCCGGCCGATCCCCTGGCCGGGTTCTTCGGGCTGGAGACCATCCACACCGTGCAGATCGAGCTGGACGACGCCGGCTTCGACTCCTTGCTGGACGACCCCTACCGCTACGTCGAGGCGGCGGTCACCGTCGATGGGATCCGCTACGACCCCGTCGGCCTCCGCCAGAAGGGGCACGCCGGCTCGTTCGTACCGCTGGACGCCGGGGACGGGCACGACGGCCGGCCCCCCAAGCCGGCGTTCACGGTCGACCTGGACCGCTACGTCGACGGACAGCGCCACCTCGGCCTCGAGAAGCTGGTGCTCAACAACCTCGCCCAGGATCCGACCGGCTACCACGAGTTCCTCGGCTACTCGCTGTTCCGGGAGGGCGACGTGCCCGCCTGCCGGACGGGCTGGGCGACGCTGCAGTTCCGGGGCGAGCTCAAGGGGCTGTACGTGCTGGTGGAGGCCACCGACGACGACGTGTTCCTGGACCGCTGGTACGGGACGGATCGGGGCAACCTGTACGAGGGGGAGTACGGCGTCGATCTGCGCGGGGAGATGGTCGACTGGTTCGAGCAGGATCACGGCGACGACGAGTCGCGGGACGACCTGCGCGAGCTCGCCGAAGCGCTGGACGAGATCGGCGACGGCGACGACGGCCTGGCGGTGCTCGAGTCCTACCTCGACCTGGAGCGCTACCTCGCCTTCGCCACCACCGAGCTCGTGCTGGGCCACTGGGACGGCTACGCCTGGTCGGTCAACAACTACCGGGTCCACCATCACCCCCAGACGGACGACTGGACGTTCCTGCCGTGGGGGCTGGACCAGATCTTCGAGGCCGAACTGTGGCCCCACGCCGGCGTGATCCAGTCGCCGGGGCCGGCCTGGAAGTGGGGCGGGCGGGTGCACCAGGTCTGCATCGCCTCGCCCGAGTGCCGGGTCGAGCTGCGCCACGCCTTCGAGGCGACGCTGGAGCGCATGGAGGCGATGGATCTCGGGGACCTGGCGGTGCAGGCCCGCGAGCACGTCGAGGACCTCGTGCTGGAGGACGCCGACCGCTGGGGGGACCCGGACTGGGCCCGGACGTCGATGGACCAGGTCAGCTGGTACATCGACGAGCGGCCGGCCCAGGTCGAGCAATGGCTCCCCTGCCTCGACGGGGAGGTGGTCGACCTGGACGGTGACGGCTTCGACGGCTGCACCGAGGACTGCAACGACTACGAACCGTGGATCCACCCCGGCGCCGAGGAGGAGTGCAACTTCATCGACGACGACTGCAACGGCGTGCTCGACGATCCGGCCGAGTGCCCCCGCTGCCGCGACGAGATCGTCCCCGGCGGGCAGCGCTTCTCGCTCTGCCTGGAGTGGCTGGGCTGGAACGAGGCGCGGGACTACTGCGTCGAGCGTGGGCAGGACCTGGCGTCGCTGCACGACGGCGAGACCTTCGAGCAGGTGGGGTTCGGGTTCCTGGAGCTCGCCGGCGTCTGGGAGTCCTGGATCGGGCTGAGCGACCAGGGCTCCGAGGGGGACTTCTACTGGTCCGACGGCTCGGACGTCGACTTCGCGCCGTGGGCCGAGGAGGAGGCGTCCGAGTGGGGGGACTGCGTGGTCAACAGCCTGTGGGGCTGGTGGGCAGTCGACTGCGACGAGGCGCTGCCGTTCGTCTGCGGGGGCCCCTGAGCGCCGACCCGGGGCGGCAGGTCAGTCCTCCTCGTCGCCCTTGGGGCCGCTGGCCGTCACGCCCGGGCGGGTGATCAGGCCGAGGCTCTTCTGCCCGTCCATCCAGATCTGGATCGGCTCGTCGAACCGAAGGTGGCGCACCGAGCCCTCGGTCTGGGAGGGCTCCTGGCTGGTCAGCCAGTCCCAGTCCACGAAGCCGATCTCCGTCGAGCGGTTGACCGTGAAGTAGCCGATGCCGAAGGACATCAGGTTCTGGAAGAAGTGGGTGCCCTGGGACGGCTCCACGTCGAAGTCCTGGAAGCCCGTCTCGATGATCGCCCGCGCGCCCGAGATCCACGACCACTCGACCGGGATGCCCAGCCACGGGTCCCGCGAGCCCCAGCGCCCCACGCCGACCAGCAGGTAGGGGCGGTTCATCACGCTCAGCCGCTTGTTCAGCTTCGCGATCTCCCGCGCGACCCCGCGGCTGTCCGCGCGGCGGAACGTCGAGCGGTCGACCAGGATGACGTCCTTCACCTCGAGCCGGCCGTTGCCCATCACCCGGTCGCTGCGGCAGATCAGCTCGTGCGGCTCGAAGGCGGACAGGTCGACCCCGGCGGTCTCCCGGGAGACCACCAGCGGGCGCATCTGCAGCACGCGGAACTCCGCGGGGCGGCCGGGGGGGGTGGCCCGGTTGACCGCGAACTCGATCTCGACCGGCCCCGCCATGCCCCACTTTCCCAGCTGGAGCATCACGAAGAGGATGTCGGCGAGCGGGAACACGCCGTGCTTGAGCACCGGCGCGAAGGTGACGAGGCGCACCCCCTGCCGGGAGATGCCGTCGTAGACCGCGTTGTTCTCCGGCTGCCAGGTCGACGCCACCGCGCCGAGGGTGCCGTCGGCCTCGGCCATGTCGATCGGGTAGTCGCCGACGTAGGCCAGCGGGTCCCCCCCGGAGCCGCCGGGGCCGGTGATCCGCAGGGCGCTGAACCGGCTCTGGCAGTTCTCCGCCATGCGGGCGGGGGAGCCGAACGGTCCGCGCACTCGCGGGTGGGCGGGGGAGAAGCGGAAGCAGGCGGACCCCTCGGTCACCCCCTGGCCGAGCCCCAGCACGACCGACGCGACCCCGTCCTGGGGGGCCATCGGGCCGGTCGGGTAGTAGTTCCAGGACTGCGCCACGCCGGCGAAGTCGGGGTAGAACCGGCCGCCGCGCCGGGCCCCCACGAGGCGCTGCACCACCACCGCCATCTTCTCCTCCTCCAGGCGGTACGGCGTGGCCCGGACGTAGGCCTTGGCCCGCTGGTGGAAGATCGACGCGTAGACCCGCTTGATGCCCTGGAGCAGCTCGTCGAGGCGGCGCTCCATGTCGGGGTGGGTGTTGCGGATCAGGTAGGTGTCGTAGACGCCCGAGAACGGCTGCAGCTGGGAGTCCTCGAGCAGGCTGGAGGAGCGGACCGCCAGCGGGCCGCGCACGATCTCCAGGAACTCCCGCAGGCTCTCCCGGGCCCGGCTGGGGTACTCCGCCTCGGCGAAGCGGGCGTCGATCTCGGCGTCCTCGTCCGTGTGAAGCGCGAACTCGATGAGATCGTTGTGCTTCATGAAGTAGTCGAAGACGCCGGTGCCGATGATCACCCCGGGGGGCACCGACACGCGCACGCCGGGGAACGCGTTGGTGAGCGAGCGCTGGGTCAGCAGCACCCGGACGAACGCCAGGCCGCGGGCCTTGCCGCCGACGGAGCCGCTGCCGATCCGGGCGAGGTCCCGCTCGGGATCGAAGCGCTCGGGGTCGAAGTCGACGAGCTCGCCCTGGCGAAGCTCCCACAGGTAGTCGCCCAGGATGCCGAGCAGCCCCTCGCGCAGGTCTTCGGGGCTGCCGAAGTCCTCGACCGTCTGCCAGCGCAGCCGGTCGGCGGCCGGGAACTCGGTGCGAGCCCGCAGCCAGGCCGAGAAGTCGTTGCGTCGCCCGTGCCGCACCAGCACGTCGCTGGGCAGCTCGCCGATCCGGGTGAGCAGCTGCGGCAGGCTGCCCGCGCGGCCCACCTCCTCGCCGTCGTCGTTTCGGAAGACGAAGTCGCCCATGGCGACGTAGTCCTGCAGGAAGCGGCGCAGATCCGTCAGCAGCGTGGGCGACCCCTTGAGCAGGAAGGAGGCGCCGCAGGCGTGGGCGAAGCGCTCGACCTCGGGTCGGCTGGACTGCAGCAGGATCGGGATGTCCGGCCACTCCTTGTTGACCTCCCGGGCGAACACCAGGCCGGCCTGGGGGTGGGGTCGCCCCCGGGAGGGGAGCTCGACGTCGGCGATGATGCCGAGCACCCGGCCGCGCATGCTCACGAACGCCTCGCGCGCCTCCTCCAGGTCGCTGCAGAGCAGGACCTTGGGCCGCGCCCTCAGCCGCAGCAGGCGGTGCGCGAGGTTGACCCCCTCGGTGAGCACCGCGTGGGTGTGGCGCAGGATCTCCTCGTAGATGATCGGCAGGTACGAGCTGTAGTAGCGGATGCTGTCTTCGACCAGGAGGATCGCCTGGACCCCCCACTCCTCGCAGTCGTGGGGGGCGTTCCAGCGGTCCTCCACCCAGCTGATCAGCGCGGCCAGGATCCGGCCGTCCCCCTGCCACAGGAACGCCCGGTCGAGCATCGACGTGTCGTGGTGGAGCAGGAAGTCCTCGAGCTGCCGCGCGTCGTAGCCCAGCAGGACCACCGGCACGTCGTGCCCGTCCTCCCGGATCGCGCGCGCCAGCTCCAGCGCGTCCATCTCGCCCACCTCCGCCGCGGTCAACACGAGGTTGAACCGGGGCTCGGTGCGCAGGCGCTTGAGCGCCTCGGCCGCGCTGGAGACGCGCGTCAATCCGGGGGTTCGGGTGAAGTTGAGCTCGAGGACGTCGCCCATGAAGAGCTCTTGCAGCTGACCGTCCTGCTCGAGGATGAACCGGTCGTACGGGCTCATCACGAGCAGGATGTCCTGCACCCGCTGCCGCATCAGGTCCTGGAATCCGCGCGGGCGGATCGGGTATCGCAGGATCAGCGATGCGGGGTCGGTCGAGCTCACGTCTCGATGACTAGACCACGCCCTGGTCCATCATCGAATCGGCGACCTTCAGGAAGCCGGCGATGTTGGCGCCGTCGACGTAGTTGCCCTGGCGGTCGAAGCGCTCCGCGGCCTCCAGGCAGGAGCTGTGGATGCCCTGCATGATCCGCTTGAGGTAGTTGTCGACCTCCTCGCGGCTCCACTGGAGGCGCGCGCTGTTCTGGGCCATCTCCAGGCCGGAGACCGCGACGCCGCCGGCGTTGGCCGCCTTGCCGGGGCCGTACAGCAGGCCCGCCTCCAGGAACACGGCGACGCCGTCGGCGGTGGTCGGCATGTTGGCCCCCTCGGCGACGACCGTGACGCCGTTGGCGACCAGGTTCTTGGCGTCCTCGAGCCCGATCTCGTTCTGCGTCGCGCTCGGGAAGGCGCAGTCGGCCCTGGTGTCCCACAGCGGGTTGTAGTCGAGCGTCGGGTCGGCGGCGACGTAGGTCGCGGTGCGGTACTTGTCGGCGTACTCCTTGATGCGGCCGCGGCGCTGGTTCTTGAGCTGCATCACGAACGCCAGCTTCTCGCGGTCGATCCCCTCCTCGTCGATGATGAAGCCGGAGCTGTCGGACATCGAGATCGGGAGCGCGCCCAGGTCGAGCAGCTTCTCCGTCGTGTACTGGGCGACGTTGCCGCTGCCCGACACGAGGCACCGGCGGCCCTCGAAGTCCTGATCGCGGGTCGCGAGCATCTCGGCCGCGAAGTAGACCGCGCCGTAGCCGGTCGCCTCGGGGCGGATCAGCGAGCCGCCCCAGCCCAGCCCCTT
>CAYQEG010000070.1:0-34932 GCA_964416435.1 uncultured Rickettsiales bacterium | reverse complement strand
TCGGGCTGGGCGTTGACTTCGCCCTGCACCTGCTCGTCCGCCACCGGGAGGAGCGCGCAGCGGGCCGGGGGCTGGACGAGGCGCTCCCGCGGGTGCTCGGCGCCACCGGCGGCGCCGTCGTGGTGGGCGGCGTGACGACGGCGGGCGCGTTCGCCATCGCCGCGTTCGCCCCCGACCCCCTCGCCGCCCACATCGCCACCGCGAGCGCGGTCGGGCTCCTGCTCTGCCTGGCGCTGATGCTGACGCTCCTGCCGGCCACCTGGGTGCTGCTCGAGCGGCGACGCGGCCGCCCGCCGGCTCCGCCGCTGGCGCTGCCGGTGCTCCGCCCGGTGGCGGCCCGCGCGGTCGCTCACCCGGTGGCGCACCTGCTGGTCTGGCTCGCGGTGGTCGGGGCCGCCCTGGCCGGGTCCCCCCGCCTGCGCTGGGAGACGGACCTGGCGAAGGTCTTCAGCCGTGAGATGCCCGCCCTGGAGACGAGCCGCCGGGTGCAGGAGCTGTTCGGGGCCAACTCCTCGCCCTGGATCGTGCGGGTCGACAGCCTGCAGGAGGCGCGGGAGCTGACGAAGGCGTTCGAGGCGGAGCCCTTGTTCACCCGGGTGGACGGGATCGGCGCCCTGTTCGCCGCGGACCTCGACGACCGCGAGCGCCGCCTGTCGGAGGTCGCGCCGCTGATCGCTCGACGCGCGGTCGAGTACGACGGGCTGGCGTCGGCGCCGGGCGGGGCGGAGCCGGCCGCGGCGGGCCGGGCGCTGCTCGACGCCCTCGAGGTCGCCCGCTCCCTCGGCCCCCCGAGCCCGGAGACGCTGCCCGAGGGGCTGAGCGGGCTGGTGTCACCGTCGGGCCGGTACCTGGTGCTCGCCCACGTCGGCGAGCCCCACATGGACGGGGAGCGCGCCGCGCAGGAGCGCCGCGTGGCCCAGGCGATCCACCCCGACGCGGCCGGCTTCGGCCTGCTCCTCGAGGTGCTGATGGCGGCGGAGCGTCCCTGGATGAAGCGGGTGCTCCTCGGGATCCTGGTGTTCGTGGTGGTCCTGCTCGTCCTCGACCTGCGGGACCCGCGCTGGGTGCTGGTCGCCCTGGCGCCGGTGCTGGTGGGCACGGCGGTGACGTTCGGCGTGCTCTGCTGGGCGGGGGTCGGCTTCGGCACGGTCACCGCGGTCGCCGTGCCGTTGCTCTTCGGGCTGGGCGTGGACGACGGGGTCCACGTCGTTCACCGGCTCCGGGAGCGGCCCCCGCCGGGCATCCCCGACGGTGTGATGAGCGTCGGGCGCGGGATCGTGATGACCACTGCGACGACCTGCGCCAGCGTGGCGATGCTCCTGTTCACCGACCACGCCGGCCTGGAGAGCCTGGCGCTCGTCGTGCTCGTCGGGCTGCCGGTCTGCCTGCTCGCGTCCATCACGCTGGCGCCGGCGCTGGTGGTGCTCCTGCGGCCCCCGATCAGGGAGCGGCCTCCCACGACGGCCCATCGATGATGAGCACGCTGCCGTACATCCCGTGGCTCACGGCGCCGTCGGCGTCCACCTCCGGGTCGGGGGCCAGCTTGCGGTGGTTGAGCGTGCCGGTGACCTGGACCTTCTTGCCGTTCCAGGGGTCGTCCCAGCCGTACTCGAGGCCGTCGACGTAGATCGTGCGACGGTCCGAGAGCATCACCACGCCGCCGGAGTGGGCGTTGCGGGCGGTGCCCACGACGGTGACCACGGTGCCGAACAGGCTCTTGTCAGGCTTGCTGTCGACGACCGGCATCAACCGTCTCCGACGTGGGTGGAGGCGCCGAGGGCCGGGTCGTAGTTCTGGGCGAACGCGATGCAGTAGATGATCCGGTCGAAGTCGATGTAGCCGGCGGCGAACTTGTCCTTCGTCGACTGGTAGACCTTCATGCCGGGCTGGCAGTGGTTGGCGTGCCAGAAGCACTGGCTGTTCTCGTCCCAGAAGCCGTAGTCGAAGTTGATGTAGCTGGACCGGATGTCCTCGCCGTCTTCGCCCGTCTTCATCCGCGACTGCGCCTTGTACTTGTAGTCGCTCATGTCGACCTCGCCCGTCTCCGGGTCGGGCAGGAAGGCGTCCTCGTCGGGCTTGAAGCGGTCCTCGTAGCTGTCGGACTGGTTGGACCAGAAGAGCTTGGCGTACAGGACGTACCGCCCCTTGCCGAACATGCTCCCCAGGGAGCCCGAGTCGACGAGCTTGTTCTTCTCGTTCATCGCCTGCTCGGCCATGTCGAACTTCGCGTAGCACTTCTCCGCGGCGGACAGCGGGTTGCCGCCGCCGGTGAGGTTCATCGCGGTGATGCCGATGCAGCCGCGGTTGAGCGTCTTCTGCTCGGCCGGGGTGATCTTGCGACCCTGCTCCTTCTCCCACATCTCGACGTACTGCTCGACGGAGAAGCGGCGCTGACCCCGGGACTCGCCGTGGGCGGGCGTCTCCTCGCCTTCGGCCTGGGGCCCGTCGAGGGGCGAGCCGAGGAACTGGATGGCGGCTCCGGCGGCTGGCTCGATGTGAACCAGCGGCCCCTCCTTCATCTGGACCGAGTGGGCGGCTTCTCCGGCGGCGAAGGAGCCGCCGGTCGCAGCCATGGCGGCGCCATCGGCGAACGGCATGCCGGCGCCGGGCGCTGGCTTGGCCTGAATGTGTTCGGCGGCGGCGGGCGCGCCTGCGGCGGAGGACTTGAGGTGTTGTCGAGCTGACACGGCGACTCCTGGCCCGGCTTAACGGGCAATAGTCGCACTATCCTGCGACTTGGCCTTCGGAGCAAGGGTTGAAGCGGGTCGTGCTTCGAGCAGGGCGAGGAAGATGATGGCGGAGAGGGAGGGATTCGAACCCTCGGCAGGAGTGTTACCTGCACTCGCTTAGCAGGCGAGCACCTTCGGCCTCTCGGTCACCTCTCCGCGTCATCTTCTCTGCGCTCGGGGGGGGGATGGCGGAGGCGGTAGGATTCGAACCCACGGAGCTTTCGCTCGACGGTTTTCAAGACCGTTGCCTTCGACCACTCGGCCACGCCTCCTTGCGCAAGCCGGGGGAAGATAAAGCACCCGGCCTCCCTCAGCAAGAGGGTCGATGCAGCCCTCGCATTCGACGCCTCCGAGACCCCACCAGGATGAGCACCAGCGTTGGGGTGATCGAGCCCGGCCGTCCCGGGGAAGAGCAAACGCAGCCCGGCGCCGCGGCCCCGATGTCGTCCGGCGCGCCCTGAGCCGTCCCGTCGCAGTCCTCGTCCAGGGCGTTGCCTTCGATCTCCGCAGCGCCGGGGTGCACGTCGCTGTCGCTGTCGTCGCAGTCGTCGTCCAGCGCCGCCCAGCCGTCGCCCGGGTCGCAGGACTCCTCGTCGGCGTACGGCTCCTCTGCGACGCCGTGCCCGTCACCGTCCCGGTCGCGGAACCACAGCGACGTCGGCAGCCCGTCGTCCGCCTGGCCGTCGCAGTCCTGGTCCAGCTGGTCGCAGATCTCGACCGCCGCGGGGTGCACCGCCTCGTCCCCGTCGTCGCAGTCCCCTCCGCCGTCCACCGAGGCGTCGCCGACCCAGGGGTCGCAGGGCACCCAGCCATCGCCGTCGCCGTCCGTCTCGTCGCCGGGCACGCCCGCGGTGCAGTCGTTGTCCAGCCCGTCGCACAGCTCGGGGGCGCCAGGGTTCACCGTGGGCTGCAGGTCGTCGCAGTCCGCGCCCCCCTCGGAGACCGCCGCGAACCCGTCGCCGTCCGCGTCCGCGTCCACGCAGTCGGGCTGGCCGTCGCCGTCCGTGTCCAGGAACTCGTCCACCAGCGAGCCGTCGCAGTCCGTGTCCGCGCCGTCGTTGCAGGTCTCCGCCGCGCCCGGCCAGGTGTCCGGGTCGCCGTCGTCGCAGTCGCCGGAGCACGTGCTGTGGCCGTCGCCGTCGGAGTCCGTGTCCGGGTCGTCGCCGTCGACCAGCCCGTCGCAGTCCTCGTCGTCGCCGTCGCACACCTCGAGCGCGCCCGGGCCGACCGTCGCCTCGCCGTCGTCGCAGTCGCCGCCACACTCGGTCACCGTGTCCAGGTCGTCGTCGATCTCGTTGCCGCCGAGGGTCCCGTCGCAGTCGCTGTCGATTCCGTCGCACCCCTCGTCGGCCCCGGGGGCGATCAGCGGATCGTCGTCGTTGCAGTCGCTCGGTGAGCCCCACGCGGCGACGCACCCCGGCTCGGTCGCGTCGTAGTAGCCGTCGCCGTCCGCGTCGAAGTCCTCGTCGACCCCCGAGCCGTCGCCGGGGTCGTCGCAGTCCTGGTCGAGCCCGTCGCAGACCTCGGTCGCGGTGGGGTGGATCGAGGGGTCGTCGTCGTCGCAGTCGAGGTCGACGCCGAGCGTCGCGCAGTCCGCCTCGTCGATGTCCAGCCAGCCGTCGCCGTCCGCGTCGAAATCCTCGTCGAGATCCCCGTCGCAGTCCTGGTCGACCCCGTCGCAGACCTCGTCCGCGTCGGGGTGGATCGCCGCGTCGAGGTCGTCGCAGTCTCCGGGCTCCCCCCAGGCGGTCAGGCAGGTCGGCTCGGTCGCGTCGTACGCGCCGTCGCCGTCGTCGTCGAAGGGTTCGTCGAAGGCGCCGTTGCAGTCGTTGTCGATCGCGTCGCACAGCTCCGGAGCGCCCGCGTAGACCGTGGGGTCCAGGGGGCCGCAGTCCTCGTCGTCCGCGAACCCGTCCCCGTCGCCGTCGGGCCAGGTGCGGACGTGCACGCCGTGGGGGTCGCCGGGGTCCAGGACCTGCCACCGGGTGTACCGCTGGGGGTGGTGGGCCGTGGAGTCGAACTCGACGCGCCCGCGCACGTGGAAGGCCGTCTGGGCGGCGAGCCCTTCGACCAGGAGCGTCAGCGTCGCCCCGGTGGCCGGGACGTCCTCCCAGTCGCCGACCTGCACGTCGTCGCCGTCGAACGGCGCGCCAGCCGGCTCGGCCTCGACCTGCAGCCGGACCCGGGTGGCGCCGAACGTGGCGTGCACGGCGTGGTGCCACAGGAAGCCGCCCGTCATGGAGAGGCCACCCCGCGCGATGGGGCCCGACCCGTCGGCCTGCTCCATCCGCGCGGCCGGCCCCGCAACGGTGCCGCCGCCGCCGCCGTGTCTCACGTCGAGCTGGCCGGCCTGGCTGCGACCGAACAGGCTGTAGCCGTTGTGGCTGTAGACCACGATGTCGCTGAACCCGTCGCCGTCGAAGTCCCCCGCGCCGGTCTGCTCGCCCATGTAGTCGAGGTGGCCAACGCCCACGTAGGTCGCGTCGGGCTCCAGGACGGTGCCGCCCGGGTCTCCCCGATACACCCCGGCCCAGCCCGCGTACCGGTCGGTGGTCTCCGCTTTGCCTGCCCCCACCACGACATCGCAGTAGCCGTCCCCGTCGACGTCACCCGCGCCGACCCCGGAGCCGAAGTGCAGGGTGGAGTCGGTCGCGTACACCGTCCAGTCGAGGGTGAGCAGGCTCCCGACGCCGCTGGAGAGCCCGGTGGGGCCGCCCTCGTAGACGTTGACGTAGCCCTGGCGCTGCGGCGAGTACGGCCAGTACTGGGCCGAGATCGCGACATCCCCGAAGCCGTCCCCGTCGACGTCCCCTGCGCCCCGCGGCAGCAGGCCGAACTGGCCGGAGGCGACCAGCCCGTAGGCGGTCCAGTCCGGGGTCGCAGACAGGCCGTCCGCCGAGCCGGAGTGGAGATCGACCCAGCCGACGTCGGTGCCCGTCGGGCCGTCGCCCAGGTGGGCGCCGATCAGCAGGTCCTCGAAGCCGTCCCCGTCGACGTCGCCCGCGGTCCGGACCCGGCCGAGGCCGGCGCCGGCCTGCCCCCCGAAGCGGCTCCAGGTCGCGGCCGATGCGAGGCCCGTCTCCCCGCCGGGATACAGGAACGCGGCGCCTTCGTCGGTCCAGGTGTCGTCCCAATAGGGGGCGCCCACCGCGAGGTCGTCGTACCCGTCGCCTTCGACGTCCAGCGTGGCGACGAGCCCGTAGCCCGAGTCCTGGCCCTCCGTCAGCGTCAACGTGGGGGCGGCGGCAAGGCCGGCCGACGAACCGGGGAACACGAAGACCGCGCCCTCGTCGGGGGTGACGCCATCCCAGGACCAGAACCCGGCCGCGAGATCGTCGTGGCCGTCTCCGTCGAAGTCGCCGAAGGCGACACTGCGGAGGTTGGTCGACGCCTGGTCGGGAAGCCAGCTCCAGGCGCTTCCCCCCAAACCGCCAGAAGAGCCATGGAACAGGTCCAGCCGCCCCGAGTCCGTGTAGGCCTCGCTACGCCCTTCCCAGGTGGTGACGAGGTCGTCGTACCCGTCCGCGTCGACGTCGCCGACAGCGAATTCCAAGCCGCGGAGGTCGTCGCTGACCGTGGACTGGATGGTCCAGGCGATGTCCCCGGGGCCTCGCCCGGCCCCGCTGAACACCTCGACCCGCCCCTCGCCGCCGAGCGCGCCGCCGAGCTCGGACGCGACCGCGACGTCTGCGAAGCCGTCCCCGTCGACGTCTCCCAGCCCGGCGACCTGCTCGCCGAAGTGCTCGTCGGTGGCGGTGCCCGCGACGCTCCAGACATCGGCGGCCGACGTCGAGGGCCACGAGACGTCGCCAAGCCAGACCAGCGCCCGGCCTCGGTCGTTTGCGCCGTGGCGGCGTGCCCCGGCGAGGACGTCGGGGAAGCCATCCCCGTTGACGTCGCCCGGCGCCTCGACCGACCAGCCGAGCTGAGCGCTGGTCGTGCCACCCGAGGTCCACCACGACCACGTGGGCTCTACCCCGCCCAGCCAGCCGGCGTACAGCTCGACGATGCCCTCGTCGAGCGAGCCGGCCGCTGACGAGTAGCCCGGGGAGCCGACCGCGAGATCCGGGAATCCGTCCCCGTCGACGTCGCCGGGGCCGGCCAGCGAGTGGCCGAACGCCTTGCCTGCGCTCCCGCCCTGTACGGTCGTCCAGGGCGCGCTGCCGGGCCCGGTCGCGGTGCCCCGGAACACGTGGAACGCGCCAGCGTCCTCGAGCAGCCCGCCGCTGAAGCGATTCCAGCCAGGCGTTCCCACCGCGAAGTCGGCGAAGCCGTCCCCGTCGACGTCGCCGAGCCCCGCCAGGCTGCCGTTGCCGCCGCCCGGATCGGCCCCGTCGGTCGCCGCGTCCGGCCCGTGCACCTGGGCGAGGGTCCAGCTCCAATCCGCGACCGCGGCGAGCCCCGTGGCGCTGCCGAGGTACAGCGCGACCTCCCCCTGGTCCGCCTGCGCCCCGTCGAGGTCGGGGGCGGAGACGAGCAGATCCCCGAAGCCGTCCCCGTCGACGTCTCCGACCCCCGCGACGCTCCAGCCCAGGTGTGCGCCCGCGGCGGTGCCGATGATCTGCCAATCCGGGGCAACCGCGGGCCCCGTGGCCGAGCCGTGCCAGACCGCCACGCGCCCCTGCTCGGCCAGCGTGTCGGTCCAGAAGCGGGCGGGCACCGCGATGTCGTCGTAGCCGTCGGCGTTGAGGTCGCCCACTCCGCGGGCGCCCAGGCCGAAGCCGGCGCCTGCCTGGCCCGCGGCTGTCCACAGCGGCGGATCGACCGGACCGTCCGCGGAGCCTGCGTACAGCCAGACCGCACCTTCGTCCGCTGTCGCGCCATCCCAGCCGCTGCTCGCGACGAGCACGTCGGCGAACCCGTCGCCGTTGACGTCCCCCGCCGCCCCGAGCCCGTCGCCCATCAGCGCGTCGGCCTGGCCGCCGTCGAGCGACCACGTCGCGTCGCCGTGCACCGGCCCGTCGAAGACCGCCCAGGCGGCCACATCGAGGGGCAGGTCGCCGCTGCAGCTCAAGGCCAGCAGCCCGAGCGCGACGACCCAAACGCGTGAGTGGACTCCCCCCCGCATGCTGCCCCTCTCGGGACTCACTCTACCCCTGGGCCAGGGCGAGCAGCCAGAGCGCGTGGTCCGCCATCACCTGCAGCGACGTGAACTCCTTCTCGCTCTCCGGGGCGAAGTAGCCGGTGCCGACGTTGGCGACGAACACCCCCGCCTCCAGGAACGGGTCGACGCCGGTGCCGCCGCGGATCGGCCGGTCCTTCGGCTCCGCCCCGACCGCCCGGGCGGCGTCCATCGCGGCGTCCCGCAGGTCGGGTCGCCGGGCCAGGGTCGGCCCCATGTTCTTGTACTGGTGGCTCCACTCGTTGGGCAGCGTGCCCGCCAGCGCGGCCACGTGGTCCCTCCGCTGCAGCAGCGCGGCCGGATCGAAGTCGCGCACCCGGAAGTCGAGCCGCAGCGCGCCGTCGCTCCACCGGGCCCGGTAGGGCTGGGTGTAGCCCTGCCAGTCGTCGCTGTCCTCGCACAGGAGCGGCTGCGGCCCACCCGACGCCAGGAACCGGCGCACGAACCCGAGCAGCTCGTCGACCGCGCCGTCCCCGGACCGGTCGTCGCTGCGCGCGACGCTCAGCGACGCGCCCCGGGGTACGTGGGGTCCGACGACCGCCTCCAGGGCGGACCGCACCGCCGACTCCGCCCCGCCCGGCGCCCGGATCGCGAGCACGCCGTCGCAGTCCCGCTCCACGTCGCACGCGAACCGCAGCGGGACCGCGCCGTCCGGCAGTCGGCCACACACCTCCGCGGCCAGCCGCACCGCGCCCCGGTGGCCCTCGGCCCGGGCGGTGGCGCCGTGGGTGTTGACGCCGCCGATGTGCGCCTCGATCACCACGCCCGGGCTGTCCGGGAGGGCACGGGCCGGGAACGACACGTGGCCGCCCAGCGCGTTGAAGTTGGCGGTGTTCACCTCGTACGGCTCGATCCCGTCCACCGTGTAGGCCGAGTCGACCCCCCGGTCGGCCAGCGTGGCGGCCAGCCCGAGCAGCGCCTCCTCGCGACCGATCTCCTCGTCCGGCCTCCCGATCAGGAGCAGCGGCCGATGGGGCACGTCGGGGTGGTCGTGGAGCAGCCGGGCCAGCGTCATCATGTGGGTCAGGCCGAGCTTGTCGTCCAGTCCGAACGGCGCCCGCCCGTCCCCGAACACCAGGTCCTGGCCCAGGAACTGCGCAGTGCTCGGGTAGGCGTCGACCGTCACCTGCAGGTCCGGCGCGTCGGGGTAGGGGATGCGCCCGCCGTCCCACGTGGGCTGGACGTTCAGGGACTCGAGCACCGCCGTGCCCCGCGCGGTGTCGAGGTGGATCATCAGCGCCAGCGGCGACCGGTCAGCCTGGTCCCCCCGTCCCGCCAGCGTCGCGATGACGTTGGCGTGCTCGTCCACCTCGACGGTCGCGCCCAGCTCTTCGAAGAACGCGCGGAGGTGTTCGGACAGGCGGCGCTGGCCCTCGGTCGAGGGCACGGTCGTTGACGTCTCGTCCGAGGCGGAGTCGATCGCGACGACGGACTCCAGGTGGAGCAGGGCAAGGGCGCCGAGCTCGGCGCGGTCGATGGAGGGGAGCACGGGCATGGTCGGAGCGTATACCCTGCCCGCCATGGCTCGCGTGCTGCTTCTCCTGCTGCTCTCCCTCCTGCTCGGCTGCCCCGGGGAGCCCGAGCCGGAGCCGATCACCGACCTGCCCAACCAGCCCGGCGGCAACCCGCTGGTGCCCGACGTCGCGCTGTACCCGTACCCCTCGGACCTCTACCTCGTGGCCGACTCCAGCACCGCCACGGGGAGGAGCCTGGAGCTCCCCGCCGAGGCGCTGCCCCAGGGCCTCAGCCCGGGCACGTTCGAGGGTCACGACGGCTACAGCCGCGTGCCCGCGATGCTCGCGTGGTTCATCGAAGGGGTCGACCCCGCCTCGCTCCCCGACGCCCACGACCCGTCCGCGACGACCTCGCCGGACAGCCCCGTGCTGCTCGTCGAGGAGGGCACCGACGCGCTCATCCCGCTCCTCGTCGAGCTCGACGCCAACGCCCGGGGCCCGTTCGAGCAGGCCCTCATCCTCCGCCCCCACCGCGCGCTCCGGGCCGGCCACGGCTACTCGGTGCTCCTGCGCAACACGCTGCGCTCCGCCACCGGCGGGGACATCGCCGTCGGCGACGCGTTCCGGGCCTTGCGGGACGGCATCCCCACCGACAGCGACGCGGTGGAGGCGCAGCGGGCCGACTTCCAGATCGCCCTCGACGCCACGGCGGCGGTCGGCTGGGCGACCGAGGACCTGCTGCTCGCCTGGACCTTCCACACGCGGAGCGAGGAGCAGGTCGTCGGCCCGCTGCTGGCGATGCAGGAGGTGATGAACACGGTGGACCTGCCGGCCTGGTCGCCCGTCTCGGAGGGCGACGACGGCGACGACTGGGCCGTGCGCGGCACGTTCGAGGCGCCCGAGTTCCTCGACGCGGACAACCGCATCCGGATCGACGCCGACGGTCTACCCATCCAGCAGGGCACCCGCACGGTCGAGTTCACCCTCGCCGTGCCCGACACCGTCGACGAGCCCCGGCCCGTCATCTGCTACGGCCACGGCTTCTTCAGCCACCGGGACGCGGTGCTGGGCGGCTCCTACGGGCGGGGCCTGCAGGAGTGGGAGATGTCCTCCATCGCGATCAACTTCCGCGGCTTCAGCGAGGACGACCTGCTCGACACGGCCCCGATCCTCAGTGGCGACCTGGACCGGGTGCCCGAGATCATCGACAAGCAGGTGGTCAACGTCGCCACCTTCACGCTGATGGCCCGCCTCGTCCGCGAGCAGCTGGCCGCCGACGTGACGGTGCCGCGGGGCGACGACGATCTCGCCGCCCTGGACGCCGACCGGGTGCACTACATGGGCATCTCCAACGGCGGCACCCAGGGGCTGACCATCATGAGCACGTCGCCGATCTTCGAGCGAGGCGTGCTGGTCGTGCCCGGCGGCGGCTGGACCCACATGATGCAGCGGGCGGTCCAGTGGACGACCATGGCCGACATCCTGGAGAGCAGCTACACGCCCCTGGAGCTGCAGGTGACGATGGGGTTGATGCAGAACCTGTTCGACCCCGCCGACTCCCTCAACTACGTCGAACACCTGACCGAGGACCGCTTCGACGGACGCACCGACGTCGCCGTCACGCTCCACCAGGCGGTCGACGACAGCCAGGTCTCCAACCTGGTGACCGACTGGGTGGCGCGGACCGCCGACGTGCCGCTGGTGGTGCCCTCCCCACGGGACATCTGGGGGCTGGACGAGGTCGAGGCCCAGGCCCCTGACGGACACGATGGTCCATCGGCGATGTTCGTCTACGATCTGCAAGTGGAGCCGCCCCCGGAGGGGAACGTCCCGCCGGAGGTCGACAGCGGCTCGCACGGGGAGGTCCGGAACCTGGACGTATACAACCAGCAGGTCGGCGCGTTCCTGGAGGATGGCAGCATCGTCCAGGTCTGCGACGGGCCCTGCGACCCGGAATAGGGAGGCGACGACGATGCCCAGCGTGCTCGACAAGCTCCACCAGGACCACGTCAACCTGGCCCGCTGCCTCGACTTCCTCGACGGCGAGCTGGCGAAGCTCGGCGGCAACACCGAGCCCGACTTCGAGCTGATGCAGGACGTGATGCGCTACGTCACGAGCTACCCCGACGTCTACCACCACCCCTGGGAGGACCGGATCTTCGCGCGCCTGCGCACCCACCCGAAGGTCGACTCCTCCGAGATCGACTCCGTGCTCGGTGAGCACGAGCAGCTCGCGATGCACGGGCAGCGCTTCCTGGACGCCCTGGTCGCCCTGGAGGCGGACGCGATCCTCCGGACCGACACCTTCGTCTCGTTGGCCACCAACTACACCCAGCTGCAGCGCGTGCACCTGGACCACGAGGAGGGCCGCCTCTTCAAGCTGGCCGACCAGCTCCTGAGCGACGCGGACTGGGCCGCCATCGAAGCCGCGGACGAGCGGCCGACGGATCCGCTGTTCGGGGCCGAGCTGAAGGCGGAGTTCGCGCGGATCGCGGCCGAGCTCGACGGCTGATCGCGATCAGGCCAGCAGGTCTCGAGCCCGGACCTGTCCCAGCGCCATCGTCGGCACCATCGGGGTGAGCCCGGCGGCGGTCGGGAAGACCGAGGTGTCGCACACGTAGACGTTGTCCGTGCCCCGGACCCGGCCGATCTCGTCGACGAGGTCGGCGCAGCCTCCCTGGGGCGCGATGCAGGCGGCCGGCGCGTCGGAGGCGTCCGCGTCCAGCGCGGAGAGGTCCGAGGCGCGTCGGATCGGCTGCCCGTCGCCCACCGGGATGAAGACGTCGCGGGCCCCCGCGGCCAACAGGGTCTCGACCGTCAGGGTCAGTCCCTGGAGCGTGCGTTCGCGAGCGCTGGACGAATCGACGCGGCCGGCGAACGCGGCGCCCCGTCGATCGAACCGCAGGGAGGCTGCCTCGGGCACGACGCACCAGGCGGCCTCGACGCGGTCCCAGGAGCGGAGCACGTCCCGCACGACCGGGATCGGCAGCCCCGACAGGGCCGCCGCCGTCGCGGGGCCGATGGAGGCGCCCTCGATGGCGAACCCGTCGGGTCCATCGCCCGCGAGCCGGAGCCGCTCGTCGAACACCCAGGAGCCCGGTCGAGCCCCCTTCCGGACCGGCTGCTCGAAGCGCGCCAGCACCAGGAGGCGGCGCGGGAGCACCAGGCCGCTGAGCTCGTCGCCGTCGATGAGCTTGCTGCGGCGGAGCAGCGCCGGGGTGCCCAGCGCGCCGGCGCACAGGATGAACCGCTCCGCCTCCCGCTCCAGGCCCGGCCCCCGGATCGACAGCGCCCGGTCGCCCTTCATGTGGAAGCCTTCGGCGGCGGCGCTGAACACCAGCTCGGCGCCGGCCAGTCGGGCCTGCTCCAGGTCCCCTGCGGTCGGACCGCCGAGCTGACCGTCTTCGTCCGATCGGGTGCCCGCCACGCGCCCCCGCCACCGGCCCGCCCGAGGGGTCGCGGACGCCAGGAGCGCGTCGATGCCGGCCCGTTCGTCGGCGGGGTCGGGGGCGGCGCCGAGCGTGCGCAGCACCGCGTCGGCCGCGTCGGTGAGTCGGTCGACGCCGCCCAGGCCGCGGCTGCGCCAGGCGTCGATGACGCCGGGCGCGAAGGAGTCCGCGATGCCGTCGCCGACGGTGGTGGAGCCGCCGATGCAGCGTCCCTGCTGGATCGAGGTCGAGCCGTCTCGCGTGCCGACGCGCCCACCCGACTGCATCAACTGGGAGTGCACGTCTGCCTCGCCCCACCCGAACCCGGGGTCGACCCCGCCGGGCCCGGACTCGAGCACCGCGACCGAGCGCCCGGCGCCGGCGAGGGCGCGCGCGAGGATGCCGGCGGCGCCTCCCGATCCGACGATGATGTCCTGGATCTGAGCCACGTTCAGCCTCGGGTCGGGTCGGGGAGCCGCAGCTCGTCGGCGGTCTCGGGATGGGACGCCCAGTACCACCGGGCGATGTAGTCCAGCTCGGCCGAGACCCGGCGGCGCGCCGCGAGCGACGATCCGGCCCACTCCTGCAGCAGCTCCCGCGCCTCTTCGACGTCGAGCCGGCTGAACCGGCGGCTGTCCAGCAGGCCTCCCGCCCCCATCTCGAGGCTCCGCAGGTTGGCCGACAGCCGGGCAGACGCGTCGGCCCCGAGCCACTGGAAGCGTTGATCGGCGGCCATCGCCGCCCGAGCCGCCGCGTCGGCGTCCCCGAGCATCGCCTCGCAGGCGTGGAGCAGGGTCCCGAACTCCTTGCGGGTCAGCACCGACGGCTTGAAGTCGATCGTCAGCGCGACGGGGCGCCGCCCCCAGGCCTGCCAGCCGACGAGCCCCCCGACGCCCGCGATCGCCGACCATCGGAGCACGCGGCGGCGGCTGAGCTGCGCCGGGGTGGGGGCCGGGGCGGCCGCCTGGGTGACGTACCGCGGCCTGGGTTTGGGGGGCTCGTCCATCTCGGGGCCGAGCTCGTCTTCGAGGTCGACGCCCGAGGGGACGCGCAGCTCCTCGTGGTCCGGAGCGTGGTCCTCCAGCCGCAGCGACTTGTTGCTCGCCCAGACCTCCTCGGGGCTGTCCGTGTCCGGCAGGGCGCGGTGGTTCGGCTGGCTGGCGAGGTCGAACGCGGTGACCGACCGCATCGATCGGGCCGTCGACGGGTGCTCCTCGGCGTTGGGCGCGGGGGCCTCGCCGCCGGGCTCCGTGGGGGAGTCGTCACCCTGCTTCTCACGCGCCTCGGCGCCGGGCTCGGTCGGCATCGCGGCCGCCCTCGCGTCGGGGGGGCCGATGTCCGCATCGGTGACCGACGGCATGCTCGGAGAGGTCGAGACGTCGGGCGGACCGAGGCCGAGATCGGCGTCCGTAACCGACGGGACCGAGGGATCCGTCTCCATCTCCTCGTCGGGGTCGAGCAAGCCGGGGGGGATGGTGTTGTCGTCGGGTTGGTTGGCCATGCGGGGGCCCCATCGTGTCCGCCCGATGCCGCGGCCGCAACTCTCTAGGGGTCGCGGGAGATCTCGGTGCGAGCGACCGCCGCCGCCTCGACGTCGGCCCGGTCGAACCTGAGGGGCCGATACCGGCCTTCCACGTAGTCGTCGATCGCCGCGCGCGTGGCGGCGGACTCGGGGTCCGACGGGCCGCCGAGCGGGAACGCGATCCAGGCTTCGGGCGAGCCGTCCTCCCCGATGTGGGCGACCGTGCGCTCGACGGAGACGTAGCTGCTGCGCCACCGGTCGGCGTCCTCGCCGAAGGTCAGGTCCTGCGCCACGTTGATGGTGTCCTCGCCCCCGTCGGTCTCGACCTCGAACACGGGCACGCCGTAGCCGTAGGCGTGGTCCAGGTCCGTCACCTTGAGGTCCGACCAGGCGAACGCTCCGTCCTCGACCGCGCCGAAGCGGCCCTGGAGCCAGCCCGCGGTCCGCGCGGCCGCGCCCAGCAGGATCGCGTCCCGCCCTTCCTGAAGGACGGCGTCCCCCTCGGGCCAGGCGCCGGACAGCGCCATCGTCGCGATCTTCATCAGGAACAGGGGCTTGAGCTCCATGGCGAAGTCCCAGGCCAGGGCGATGTCGTCGGCGAAGGCGTCCTCGGTCACGAACCGGGCGTAGGCGTGAAACGCGAGCGCGGCGGAGCTGTCCCGAGCCATTCGTCGATCCCACGCGGCGAGGAGCGCGACCAGGTCGTCCAGATCCTCGCGGCCGACGAACTCGCTCAGGGCGGGGTCTGCAGGGATCGCGGAGTGGGCCTCGAACAGCAGGGGGAGCAGCTGGTCGGCCATCGTCGACCGCAGGTCCGTCTGCAGCGCCTGCATGTCCTCGACCGTGAGATCGCCCTGCATCGTCAGCCGCTCCAGCTCCTGCGCGATGCGGTGGGCCCGGTAGCCCGGGGCGAAGAAGGCGCCGTAGTACCAGGGGTCGTCGGCGATCTCGCCGTCGTCGGTGAAGCCGAACGGGTCGTTGTTGGCCGTGGCGAGCCAGCCCCGGTCGGGCGCCCGGCCCCCCGGCATGCGCGAGGCGTCGAGCACCTGGCCGGTCCACAGGGAGCCCGGGTCGGCGCCGTCCATCGCCTTCCAGGGGGCCCGGTCGTCGGCCACGTCGGGTCGATCGGGCACCTCGACGCCGACGCGGTAGGCGATGCCGGTCGCGTCGGCGGCCACGAACGAGTAGTTCATCTCGGTCATGCGCCCCACGGCGGCCTCGAACTCGTCCAGGTCAGCGACCCGGTTCAGCTCCATGAACCAGCGGGCGGGGCGCCCTGTGAAGCCGGTCCAGCCGACCAGGTAGTCGCCCACGGGCACCGGGAGCAGCTCGGTGGGCAGGATGACGCCGACCCCCTCGACCTCTTCGTAGACCTTGCCGACCAGGGCCCCCTCGCCGACCGGGTCGCCCTCGCCGCGGACCAGGATCTGCTCGGTCCGGCGGATCAGGGGCACGACGTCGTCGCCGAGCTGGATGCCGTCGCCCACCCGCTGCACGCGCCAGACGTCCATCACATCGGCGAACGCCGAAGTGCAGGTCCAGGCGACCGCGTCGTTGTGGCCGAGCACGATCCCGGGGGTGCCGGGGAACGCGAAGCCGGCCACGTCGTAGGTGCCCCGTCGGTCCTTGCTGTTGACGTGGAGCGGGTACGGCGCCCCGAAGAAGTCGAACCCCATGTGGGGGTCGCCGGCGATCAGCGGCCGCCCCGACGCGGTGTGGCGGCCGTCGACGGCCCAGTTGTTGGAGCCCCGAGGGCGCGGGAAGTCGAGCAGCGCGCGGGAGAAGGGCGCCGTCGTCGGCGGCGCGACGGGCGGAGCGGCGGCCAGCCGGACCGGGCCGGCCGGGCGGATCGCCCCGGCGACCTCGGTGGGCAGATCCTCCGGCGCCATGCCCCAGACGTCGAAGGCGGGCTGGAACGGCCGGACCGCCTCCAGGGTCCCGGGGTACAGGGTGTAGACGAGGCTCATCGCGATCTCGAACTCGAGGGTCTTGTCGAGCGCGAACCCGGCCCCCTTGAGCACGACGTAGGGGTCGATCTCCTCCCAGGGCTCGGGGAAGAAGTCGTAGTCCTCGGCGCGGAAGCCGAGCGGGCGGTCCACCTCGCCGCTGCGCACCTCCTCGATGCGCGCGTTGACGCCCGCGAGCCAGGCGGAGATCAGCTCGGCGCGCTCCGGGTCCGCCGCCTCCGTCGCCTCGAGGTCGAGCGCGGCCCAGCGGGGGAAGTCGAAGATGCGGGCCTGCTGGTCCCGCAACAACCCCTCCTCGCCGAGCACCTCGGACAGCTCGCCGCGGGCGAAGCGACGGAGCATCGCCATCTGGAAGAGGCGATCGGTCGCGGTCTGGTAGCCCGCGCCGTACCACGCGTCCACGTCCGTCGCGGCGTAGACGTGCGCGACGCCGACGTCGTCCACGACGATCTCGATCGGCTCCCGGCAGCCGAACGAGGCCACGAGAACGAGGAGCAGGGTCAAGCGTCGGAGCATGGTGCGACGAGCTTACCTACCACTTGGTAAGTAGTGTTGCGGCTGTGTTGACGGCCCGTGGAGGCGACCGGCGTTCGGGAGGCGGAGCCGTCCTCGCTCCCCTGGAACCGAGGAGCGACGCCGAGATCGGGCCGCGGGACCGAGGAGGCGTGGTCAGGAAACCCGGTTGGCTCAGTCAGTTCAGGAGGGAGGCGACGCGATCGAAGGCGTCGCTGGGGCGGCTCGCTTCGACCTGGAGCTCGGCGCGCCAACCACCGCCGTCGACGACGACGTTGAGCACGCGGGCGAGCACCGTGAGGTGGCCGCTGTCCGCGTTGAACTCCACTGGGAGGATCGTGCCGCCCACCGGACCGGCGCCGTCCCCCACCAGGACGAGCTGCCTGCTCCCGGCGGACAACAGGCGGACCGACTGCTGGCGGCCCTGGACGTCCAGGCGGCCGGGCACCGACCGCGCGCCCCGGGCGTCGTTGGGGTGCCCGACGAGGTCCGGCACCGCCGCGGAGATGGCGGAGCGGAGGCCCGAGAGGCTGAAGGGCTTGCTCAGGAAGCTGGAGATCCCGAGGCGGCCGAGCTCCCGAAGTTGGCCGCTGCCGCGGGTGTAGACCCCGCTCGCCGCCACGATGGGCACGTCCTGGAGATGCTCGACCCGGCGCAGGACGCGGACGATGTCGACCCCGTCCATGCCGGGCAGGCAGATGTCGAGGAGGATCATGTCGGGGCGGTTCTCGGACAGCCAGGTCAGCGCCTCGAGGGCGTCCGACGCGGTCTCGCTACGCATGCCGAGTACGGCCAGGAAGTCCGTGGCGACGCGAGCAGCGTCGATGTCATCCTCGACGATCAGGACGAGCGGCGCCGGCGGCCCCACTCGATCGTCTTGTCGGTCCGTAATCATGTTCACCGTGCCCCCACGCCCTTGTAGGCCGGGGCGGCGGCTGTGGCAAGAGTCCACCCGAGATCGGGTGGGGAAGACCCCTATAAGGGCGGTCACCAGGCTCTACGGCAGCCCGATCAGCTTGTGGGTCTGCAGCGACAGCCTCCATCGCGGGTCTCGCTGGCAGAGCGCCGCCGCCGCCGCGGTGTTCGCGGCGCGCTCCGGTCCGTCCATCGGCTGGAGGAACCGGTGGGTGAACGCCAGGTCGACGACCGAGTCGGGGCTGACCTCGTGGGGGTAGACCAGCTTCAGCTCGTCCCCGGTGACCTGGACCAGCTCGCTGTCGGGCTTCGGCGAGACGCAGATCCAGTCGACCGACCGCGGCACCGGCAGGGTCCCGTTGGTCTCGACCCCGACCTCGATCCCCCGGGCGTGACAGGCGTCGATGACCGGCTCGTCCAACTGGAGCATCGGCTCGCCGCCCGTGAAGACGACGTACGGGACGCCCCCGGACGCGTGCTCGTCCCAGCAGGCGCGAGCTGCGTCGGCGAGGCCCGCCGCGTCGAAGCGGCCGCCGCCCGGGCCGTCGGTGCCCACGAAGTCGGTGTCGCAGAAGCGGCAGGCGGCGGTGGAGCGGTCGTCCTCGCGACCCGACCACAGGTTGCAGCCGGCGAACCGGGCGAACACCGCCGCCCGGCCGGTCCAGTAGCCCTCGCCCTGCAGCGTGAAGTAGATCTCCTTGAGCGCGTAGCTCATCCGCCCCAGGAGAGCAGCCGACGCATCGCCGCGATCATCAGCGGCTGGTCGGCGCTGCTGCAGGTCTCCCGGATCGAGTGCATCGACCACTGGGCGCAGCCGACGTCGACGCCCTTCATGCCCAGCTCGGCCGACACGATGGGGCCGACGGTCGAGCCGCAGCGCAGGTCCGTGCGGTTGACGAACTCCTGCATCGGCACGCCGGCGTCGCGGCAGACCGCCCGCCAGGTCGCCGACGCTTCGGCGTCGGTCGCGTAGCGCCACTCGTTGTGGGTCTTGAGCACGGGGCCGCCGCCGAGCATCGGTCGGTGCTCCGCGTCGTGCTTGTCGGCGTAGTTGGGGTGCACGCCGTGCGCCATGTCGGCCGACACCAGGAAGCTGGAGGCGACCGCCCGGTGCATCGCGGACGGGCCGTCGCCGGCGATCCGGGTCAGCACGTCCCGCAGCAGGCTGCCCATGGCTCCACGGCTCGTGCGGGAGCCGATCTCCTCGTGGTCGAAGAGCGCGATGACCGACGTCGCCGCCGGGAGGTCGTCGTCCCCGCTCTCCAGCAGCGCGCTCAGCGCCGCGTGGCAGGAGGCCTGGTTGTCGAGCCGCGGGGCGAACACGAACGCGTCGTCGCGCCCGCCGACCGTCGGCGGCACCACGTCGAACAGGCACAGGTCCCAGCCGAGCACCCGCTCCGGGTCGGCGCCCGCCTGCTCCGCGATCCACGCCTTGAACGCGCCCGGGGTCGCCTCGTCGGCGAGGGCCCAGACCGCCGGCAGGTGCTCCTGGGCGTTGAGCTTGAGGCCGTCGTCGTTGACCCCGCGGTTGAGGTGAATCGCGAGGTTGGGGATGCGGCACACCGGCCTGTCGACGCGCACCAGCCGCGTCTCGATCTGCTCGCCGTCGCCGGACAGGGAGACCCGCCCCGCCACGCCCAGGTCGCGGTCGGTCCAGGTCGCGGTCAGCACGCCGCCGTACGTCTCGACGCCGATGCTGACGTAGCCGACCTTGTGGCGGTCAGGGCGGGGCTTGACCCGCAGGTTGGGGGAGTCGGTGTGGGCGCAGATCACCCGGAAGCCCGCGTCGGTGGCGGGCGCCGCGCCGACCCGCCAGGCGAGCAGCGAGCCGCCGCCGCGGGTCAGGTACAGCTTGCTCCCGGGCTCCTGGGGCCAGTCTGCGGCCCGCTCGTCGACGGCGCGATAGCCGGCCGCTTCGAGGCGCCGCGCGGACTCGGCGACGCAGTGCCAGGGGGTGGGGGAGGCTTCGATGTAGGCGAGCAGGTCGGTCGTCGCGGCCGGGACGGTCATCATCTCTTCTTCTTGCCGTCGTCGGGGCGGGGGCGTCGGCCCCAGGCGGCGCGGCCATTGAGGTTGCGCTCGTCCAGCAGGGGGAGCACCTGCTCGGCGATCGCTTGATAGAACTCGCGCTTGTAGCGCGCTCGCGGGATCAGGCCGTAGCGCAGCTCGTGCGGCCCCACCGGCTCGATCCAGGTGTCCGGCAGCAGCCCCCAGGCGCGTTCGGCCCGGGCGAAGTACTCCGGCAGCTTCTTCTTGGCCGTCGCGGCGACCTGCTTCTTGTTCCGCTCGAGGCACTCGTCGAGCACGTTCCAGCCGAACTCGACGTGCTGGTCGGCGTCGGCGACGAGCCGCTGCAGGAGCTGGACCGGTGCGTTCTCCGTCGCGCCCTGCTGCATCGCGCGGTACAGCGCGGCCGCGAGCGTCTCGCCGATGCAGTAGGTGTCCAGGGTCACCAGCACGACCCGCTCGAACGTCGGCAGGCCGAACCCCTGGGTGATCACCAGCGTGCCTTCGGGGAGGTCGCCGAGGGGATCGGGGTCGTTGCCGAGGGAGTCGAACACCTCCCACGTCATGTCGGCCTGGTCGAGCTCGTTGCCGAGCACGGCGTAGCCAGCCTGCAGCGTGTCCGAGCTGAAGCCGAGCCGCAGCAGCCAGCTGAGGTACTCGGCGGCTACGGAAGCCGACCGGAACTCGGCGACAGCGCGTGCCCGCCACTCCGCGCGGACGATGTCCATGTTGGCAGCCATCGGAGGCGGACGAGGATAGCGGAGATCCTGCTATAGGGCCGACGTGCGACCGCATCTCCTGGGCGTGTTTCCGGAGGAACTGCAGGCCTGGGTGGCCGAGCAGGGGGTCTCCGCCCGTCCCGAACACGTGCGCAGCGCCATGGCGCAGCTCGTCCGGGACGCGAAACCGGACCTCAGCGGAGCCAAGCGGGGCATGCCCCGGCGGGTCGCGGAGCTGCTGACGGGCGACGCGGTGAGGCGCGATCGTCCCGAGATCGTCGAGCGGGTGGAGGATCCGTTCGACCGGTTCGTGAAGTACCTCCTGCGCTCCCCCGACGGCGCGACGTGGGAGGCGGTCCGCATCCCGCTGGCGAAGCCGGACACCTTCAGCGTCTGCCTCAGCAGCCAGGTCGGCTGCGCGATGGGCTGCACGTTCTGCGCGACGGGGCGGCTCGGGCTGACCCGCAACCTGGAGGCGTGGGAGATGGTCGGCGCGTTCCTGGCCATCCGCGACGAGGCGCCCGGACGGGTCACCGGCGCGGTGTTCCAGGGGCAGGGGGAGCCGCTACACAACTACGACGCCGTCCTCCGGGCCGCCCGGATCCTGTCCCACCCCTGCGGCGGCTCGATCTCGGGCAAGGCGATCACCATCTCGACGGTCGGGCTGGTCCCCCAGATCCGGCGCTACGCGGCCGAGGGCCACCCGTTCCGTCTGATCGTCTCGCTGACGTCGGCGGTGCCCGAGCGGCGCCGCGAGCTGCTGCCGATCGCCGGGCGCTTCGACATCGACGATCTGCTCGCGGCGGTCCGCGAGTACGCCGAGGTCTCGCCGTTCGGTCGACAGACCATCGCCTGGGTCGTCCTGGGCGGGGTGAACGACGGGGACGACGAGGTCGCTGCGCTGGCCGAGAAGCTGGCCGGGCTGCGGATGCGGTTCAACGTCATCCCGGTCAACGACGCGCGGCCCGACGGCTACGCGGTCAGCGACGAGCAGATGTCCGATCTCGTGGACCGGTTGCAGGTGCTCGAGTCCCCCATCGTGCGCCGCTACTCCGGCGGCAAGGGCCGACATGCGGCATGCGGCATGCTCGCAAACGAACGATCGGGATAGCCTGCGGGGCATGGAGTCCATCGACCCGACGACTGGCCGCCCCTACCTGACCCACGAACTGCACTCCCACGACGAGGTCGACCGTCGCGTCGCCGCCGCGGTCGACGCCCAGGCCGCCTGGCGCGACCTCCCGATCGCGCAGCGCGCCGCCCACCTCGCTGCGGTCGCGGCCGCGCTGGAGGAGACCGTGGACCAACACGGCCCGGCGATGACGCGGGAGATGGGCAAGCCCATCGCCGAGTCCGAGGGAGAGCTGCGCAAGTGCGCCTGGGTCTGCCGCTACTACGCCGAGCAGGCCGAGCGCATGCTCGAAGCGGAGGCGGCGGACGTCGGCTCCACCGACGCCTTCGTCCGGTTCGACCCGGTCGGCGTCGTGCTCGCGGTGATGCCGTGGAACTTCCCCTGGTGGCAGGTCTTCCGCTTCGCCGCGCCGGCGCTCATGGCGGGCAACGCGATGCTGATCAAGCACGCTCCCAACACCCAGGACTGCGCCGCCCGCATCGAGCGCCTCGTCGCGTCGGCGGGGTTGCCGTCGGGGCTGCTGCAGACGCTGGTGGTGGAGGTCCGCGAGGTCCACGACCTCATCGGGAGGCCGGCGATCGCCGCCGTCACGCTGACCGGCAGCGACCGGGCGGGGCGGGCGGTCGGTGGCCAGGCGGGGGCCCACCTCAAGAAGTCGGTCCTCGAGCTGGGCGGCAGCGACCCGTTCATCGTGCTCGCCGACGCAGATCTGGACGCGGCGGTGGCCGAGGGCGTCCGGTCGCGGTGCCTGAACAACGGCCAGAGCTGCATCGCGGCGAAGCGGTTCCTGGTCGAGGCGTCGGTGCTGGACGACTTCTCGGCCCGGCTCGTCGCTGCGATGGAGGCGCTGGTGATGGGCGACCCGATGGACCGCGAGACGCAGTTGGGCCCCCTGGCCCGCGAGGATCTGAGGGACTCCCTGCACACCCAGGTGCTCCGCAGCCTGCCGCGGGGGCGCCTGCGCCTCGGCGGGGTGGTCCCGGATCGACCCGGCTGGTTCTACCCGGCGACGGTGCTCGACCGGCTCGACCTGCGGTCGGTGGCGCTCCGGGACGAGATCTTCGGCCCGGTCGCGGCGGTGCACGGCGTGCCCGACGCCGACGCGGCGATCCGGGTCGCCAACGACAGCCGCTTCGGCCTCGGCGCGAGCGTCTGGACGCAGGACCACGACCACGCACGCTCCATCGCGGCGCGCCTGGAGGTCGGCTGCGTGTTCGTGAACAGGATGACGGCGAGCGACCCGAGGGTGCCGTTCGGCGGGACGAAGGAGTCCGGCTACGGCCGAGAACTCGGTCGCTTCGGGATCCGGGAGTTCACCAACGTCAAGACGGTGGTGATCGCCTGAGTGTCTGGACCGCGGGGACTACTTGAGCGGCGACAACGTGACCGACAACATCCGCCCCTGCATCTCGGGGATGGCGTTGTCCAGCTTGGCGACGTCCACCAGCATCTCGGTCGCTCGACGGAGGGTCTCGCGGCCGACGTCCTGACGACGCATCTCCGCGCCGCGGAACCGCACGGTCATGCGGACCCGGCTGCCCTCCTCGAGGAACTTGCGAGCGTGCTCGATCTTGACCTCGAGGTCGCGCTTACCGGTGTTGGGTCGGAAGCGGATCTCCTTGGGCGAGCTGTCGGTGGCGTTGCGGCGCTTCTGGCGTTCGGCCTTGGTCTGCTCGAACTTGTGGCGCCCGTAGTCCATGAGCTTGCAGACGGGCGGGCGGGCCTGGGGAGAGACCTCGACGAGGTCGAGACCCCGCTCTTCGGCCATCCGCAGAGCTTCTCGGGTCTCAACGATCCCGACCTGCTCGCCTTCCTCATCAATGAGCCGGATCGGGCTGATCCGGATCTGCCTGTTCCGCCGAGGCCCGCGATCCACGGGCATCTCGGGGGGTCTTCTACGACGACGAATCGTGCACCTCCGAGGCTCCTTTGCACAAGCGCACCGGCCGTTGGGCAGCCGGTGCAGAGAGGAAACGCGCTTTAGCACGGATGACCGGCCCGGATCGAGCAAGGTCGTTCACACGCGCAAGAACCGCGGTCCCCGAAGTGTAGGATTCCATCATGCAGGCCCTTCGCGCCACCCTCGTATTGGCCATCGCGGGGCTCGGCGTCGCCGGATGCGACCCTAACCCGCCCGCCCCCGACCCGATCCAGCCGGTCAGCGCGTCGTTCGCGTGCACCGACGACGGCGAGATCGACTGGGATTTCGCGATCTCCATTTCCGGCCCGGTCGACGAGAGCCGGACCGCGGTCTTCGTCGAGACCGACGACGTGCAGGACACCGACGGGTTCGCGATGACGGTCCAAGGAGAGGGCGGGGGGTCGATCGCATTCACCACGTCCGTGCCGGGCACCCCCGACGGCGAGGCGCCGGGGGTCGGCGAGGTGCCCTTCTCGTGCGCCGCCGAGGCGGACGTGGAGGTGACGTTCTGCGCGACCCCCGAAGGGCGGCCGGACGAGCGGCCCTGCTGGGCCTGCGGCGACGCTTCGATGGGCGATCCGCCGGCCGACGTCGAGGACTGGATCTCGTGCGACTGACCGCGGCCGCATCCGTCGCGGTCGTGCTGCTGCTGCTCTCCGGCCCGGTCGCGGCGTCGGTGTGCGAGGGGCGGATGGCGGTCTCCTACATCTGGCCGCCGTCGGGGGAGATCCGGGCGCCGACGAACACCCTGATTCTCGTCGGCTCCGCCTGGACCGACGACGGCTCCACCCTGGAATTGTGGCGCTCCTATCCGGTCGAGGAGTTCATCGAGACGACGACCACCACCGTGGTCGCCGGGCCGGACGAGATCACCGTCATGCACCCCGCCGAGGAGCTCTATCACGCGTCCTACCGGCTGGACGCCGTGCGGGCGGACGGCAGCCGGATCGAGCTGACGATCTTCGCGACCGACGATGGACCGGACACGCTCGACCCGGCGAGGCCGGGCGCCCTCGTGGAGCCGACGCCGGTGGTCGGCGAGACCGCCGACTGCGGCGCCTTCGCGCGCGTGGAGCTTCGAATGCCCTTCGAGGCGACGGTGATGCTGCTCGACGTGGATGACGAGGACGACTCGTTCGAGCCGGGTGACGACGACGACTCGGCCGCCCTCGGGTTCTTCGATCCGGACGCGGTGCAGGGCGCCCTCGACGCGATGATCTTCGAAGGGGGCCACCCCGACCACTTCGCCGTGGGGCGGGACGCCTGCCTCCGCACCTGGCCGGGCGCCGCGCCGGGGGAGGCGACGCGCGTGCGGCTCGCCGCGCTGGACGAGGCGGGCAACTTCTCGGGCTGGAGCGACTGGCTGGACGTCGAGGTGCCACGAGAGCAGGACCCGGGGATCATCGGCCCGCCGCCAGACGAGGACGATTCGGGGGGCGGCTGCGCGATCGGACCGGGCGCGCCCGTCGGGTTCGCCTCGCTGCTCCTCGTCGCCCTTGCCGGCCTGAGGCGCCGGTGGCACACTCCGCCGCCATGAGTCGAATCGCCTCCCTGCTCGCAGCGCTCGTCGCTCTCGCCGCCTTCGCTTCGCCCGCCGCGGCGGGGGACTGCACCTACGAGGACCTCCAGGGGGCGTTCACGATCACGGTCGACTGCGAGGGGCTCAAGGACCACAGCGGCATCGGCCAGGAGCAGAAGCGCATCTGGCTCGCCGGCACCTGGGGTCAGCTGCACATCATCGAGCTGCCCGAGCCCTACAAGACGGTCGATCTCGACACGGCGATGGAGACGCTGGGCCGCTTCTGGACCAAGCAGAAGACGGTCGGCCCGACCGAGCAGACGACGGTCGCTGGCCTGGACGCCCGCGTGCACACCAAGCGCAAGGCGCGCACCACCTCCCGGACCTGGGTCTTCTCCCTCGGCGGCCGCAACCTCTACGTGCGCGCGGTCACCTACGGCAAGCGCTCCGAGCGCGAGGCTCAGCTGGACGCCATGACTGAGGCGTTCCTCGCCGGCTTCAAGCTGACCGAGTAGCCAGCACGATCATCTTTCGGCTGCTCCCCAGCAGCCGGTCCAGCCGCGTCATCCCGATCAGCGCCATCCGCCGACGCAGCGGGTACTGGTGCACGAAGAACCGCGCGCTCAGGGGCGCCAGCGGACGCGTGGCAGCCAGCTCGAGCCCCGCCTCCTGAAGCAGTCGGCCGATGTTGCGGTGGCTGAAGTAGCAGTAGTGCTGCCCCTCGTACATCTCGTCCCGCACCGCGGACAGCCGGTCGGGCATGGCCCGGAACAGGCGGAGGAACAGCGGCACCAGGGGCCACGCCTCGTCCACCGTGGTCAACACGAGGGAGCCGCCGGGTTTGAGCAGGTCCCGCAGCCGGCGGAGGGTCCGCACCGGGTGGGGCAGGTGAGCGAGCACGTCCAGCATCGCGATCCGGTCGAACGACGCCTCGTCGAACGGCGCGTCCTCCGGCTCCCCCAGCCAGACGTCGCCGTCGCACCGCGTGCGCGCCTCGAGGACGGAGGTCTCGGCCACGTCGACGCCGCAGCCGGTCCAGCCGCGCAGCTCCATCTCGGCCAGCAGGTGGCCCCGGCTGCAGCCGACCTCGAGCAGGCGGCCGTGCCGGCGCGGGCCTGCGATCGCCTCGATCTCGTCGGCCTGGAAGCGCGCGATGGCGGCCAGCGGGTCCACCCCCGGCACGTCCGGCAGCTTGCCGTGGTGCGCCTGGACCGCGCTGTAGTACCGGTGGATCGCCGCCCCTTCGCCGTACTCCTCGGTGCAGCGGACCCCGCAGCCCGCGCACTCCAGGAGCGCCCGCCCGCGCAGGTCGAGCAGCTCCCTCAGATCCGTCCCGCCGCACAGCGGACAGGTCGAGCGTCGGAGCCCGCCGGGCGCGAAGCCGCGGTCCCGGACCGCCGCGGCGGGGTCGGAGGTCACGACGAGCCGGCCTGCCGATCGGCCCAGGACTCGCGCCGCGCGCCGCGCATGCGCTGCAGCAGGCCCGCTCCGGGGATCGCTCGCTCGGTCCGCTCGGCTCGCTTGCGGTTGCGCATCAGCAGGAAGTTGAGCTTCGTGCCGGGCGTGTGGCCGTCCTGGCTGATCACCGACGCGAGCCCGCCCGAGCGGCTGCGCAGCTTGCGGGTCATCGAGTACTGCAGCATCTCGGCGGCTCGCCAGCCCAGGTACTTGGCCCTCATGTCGTAGCCCTGCAGCGCGCCGCGGAGCATGCGGGGCCCGAAGAAGATGAGGGGATCGACGCCGAACCCCTTGGGGAGGAGTCGGTTGAGGTGGCGGTGGGCGTTGGCCTGGACCAGCTTGACGAACAGGTCCCTCGGCACGATGTGGCGGAGCCCGTAGGCGAGGAACCAGGGCCGCCACTCGGTGTCGTAGCCGTGCCCCTTGAACATCAGGCTGTTGATGAACCCGCGGGCGGCGTCCTCCTCGTCCTCGGACGAGATGATCCCCTCCTCGATCGCCATCGCGGTCATGCGGGTGCGGGGCAGGTAGGCCAGCGGCAGCGGCTTGACGACCGACGGATCGGCGTCGGCGTAGAAGAGCAGCGCGGCGTCCTGGTCCGCTTCGGTCTCGCCGGGGGTGCCCAGGATGTGATCGACGGTCACGAAGATCCCGCGCTCGCGCAGTCGGCGGATGGAGTTGAAGACGTCGCTGTTCTTCTCGTAGCGCTCCATCACGTCGGCGCGCACCCGCTCGTTGGTCGACTGCACGCCCATGATGACGCTGCGGCAGCCGGAGTCGGCCAGCAGCTGGGCCATGTACTCGGTCACCAGCAGGGGGTAGGTGATGCAGCTGTAGGGGAGGCCGATCTCGGCCTTGTACAGCGGGGCGAACTCCTCCAGCCAGGAGACGCGCACCGGGAAGATGTCGTCGTGGAAGAGGACCGCCTCCATCTGGGGGTAGGCCGCCTTGGCCGCCTTCAGCTCGGCGATGACGTGCTGGGGCGAGCGGAGCCGCACCTTGCGGTTGCCGACGATGTCGTGGACCGCGTTGTAGAAGCAGAAGGTGCAGTTGTAGGGGCAGCCACGGGAGATCGTGGTCATGTACTCCGCCGCGAGCCCGGGCAGCTTGTCGTAGTACAGCGCCTTGTCGAAGAACGGGAAGTCGTCGAGGTTCGGGTGCTCGTCCCGCATCGGGTTGCGGTGCACCGTGCCGTCCGCCTCCCGCGCCCAGATGCCCGCGATCTTGCGCGGGTCACCCGGCTTGCGGCCGTCGAGCACGTCGCACAGCTCGACCAGCGCGTGCTCAGCCTCGTTGACGGCGATGTAGTCGACCTCCGGTCGCTCGATGACGACGTCGGGGCACATCGTCACGTGGATGCCGCCGAAGATGATCGGCAGGTCGGGGGCCCTCGCCTTGAGGGCGCCGGCGATCTTGAGCGACCAGAGGTAGCCGTTGATGTCGATCGGGAAGCCGACGAGGTCCGGCTCGGCGGCGAGGATGTCCTCGACCACCAGCTCGTCGTTGGACAGGAACTCGATGAGCCGCGGCTCCTTGATCGCGCCGGTCGCGAACAGGTTCGGCTCGAAGACCAGATCGGTGGTGTGTCCGGCTTCCTTGAGGCAGGCGGACAGGATCTGCACGCCCAGCATCTCGGTCAGCTGGTTGCAGAAGACGACCTTCATGACGGGGCCTCCCCGGGGGGGCTCAGCGGACGACCGCCGCTGCCTCCTCGGTGTACTGCTCCTGATAGACCGAATGCTCTTCGATCGGTAGCAGCGCATCGGGGTGCGCGGCGATCTCGGAGACGTAGGTCTCGAAGAACTCCTGGTCGTTGCTCGCCATGCAGCGGGCCTGCGTCTGGCGGAACGCCTCGAAGTTGCGCAGCCGCCCCCAGATCGTGGAGACCGACTCCTTGCGCACGTTGCCGAAGTTGAGGTGGATGAACGCGCACGGGATGACGTCCCCGGAGCTGCTCACGTAGATCCGCTCGATGCCGGGGCGGCAGCCGTTGTGCTTGTAGTTGGACTTGCCTTCCCAGACCACCCAGGGGAGCTTCATCGCCTTGTCGAACTCGGCGTAGTCGTCCTCAGTGAGGCGCACGTCGAGCTGCTCCTCCCACTTGCCGGTGGTGCAGGGCTGCACGAAGTTGACGGTGACGTCCTTGTCGCGGCCCAGCCGGACCATCTCCCACAGCGTGCCGTCGACGACCTTGTCGTGGGTCAGGGTGCAGTTGAGGATGACCGGGATGCCGTAGCGGTGGCAGTTGTCGATCGCGTCCATCACCTTGCCGAACGCGCCGGGCACGTTGAGCAGGTCGTCATGCACCTCGGGCCGGTGGCTGTGCAAGGAGATCATCGCGATGTACAGCCCCGCCTCGGCGAGGTCGCGGGCGAACGCGTCGGTGAGCAGCAGGCCGTTGGTCTGGATGTTCGCGGCGCCTCGGTGGGGCGGCACGGCGCGGATGATGTCGAGGATGTTGGGGTGCAGCAGCGGCTCGCCGCCGGTGATGTTGATGGACACCGCGCCGGCGCGCAGGCAGCCGTCGATGACCCGGCGGAGCTCGTCGAGGTTGAGCTGGTCGTCGGAGATCTCGGTCTGCTCCATGATGTGGTCGGCGGAGCAATGGTTGCAGGTCGCGTTGCAGCCGGACTCGATGTTGATCGAGGCGGTCCGCATGACGTCGTGGCCGAGGGCGTTCATGCGTACGAAGTTGGCCGCCAGCTTGGGCACCAGCTGCGGGCGCCGCGACAGCAGCTGGGCGCCGTGGGTGCGCACGAGGCTGACGAACTGGCGAGCCGTGCTCAGCGGATTGGTCTGGACGAGATCCATCGGTCTCCTGGGGGGCGAGTCCTCACAAGTTAGCAGCGCGTCTCTCGATCGCGACCGATTCGATGCGGGCCCGGATCGGCGTTCAGGTCGCGTCGAGCCCGGGGGCGGCGAGCCGCAGCCAGCGCGGAGGGGCGCTGATCCCGGCGGCACGGAGCCTCGTCCTCGCGGCGTCGGCGGCGGCGGGATCGTCCATCAAGTGGCCGAGGCGGCGGCGGACGGCGGCGGCGTCCAGGTCCATCCCGCAGGCCTCGAACCCGCTGATCGACCGCTCCAGGCAGGCGCTCGCCCGCGCGCGGTCTCCGGCTCGCAGGGCCAGCACGGCTCGGAGCATGGCTGAACCGCCGGCGGCCTCGGGGCGCTTGACCCGCCCCAGCTTGCGGGCGGTGCGGCGCAGATCCCTGTTCCTGGAGCGGTCGGCGGGCAGGGCGGCGAGCACCCGGCCGTACAGTCGCAGCACCCTCACCCTGGTCTCCGGGACGAGCAGCAGGTAGCTCTTGCGGATCCGCGGCCACATCTGGCGCAGGCGTTGTTCCGCCACGTCGGGTCGGCCCTCGGCGAGGTCGCAGCGGAGTCGCCCGGCGAGCACGAGCCAGTGCTGTTGGTGCAGCACGCCACCGTCGGACCAGCGGCCGGTGGCGCCGTCGATCCGGGTGCGGGCCGAGATCGGGTCGCCGGCCGCGAGGTCGCACCAGGCCATGGCGAGGGCCGCGTAGACGCTCGCGTAGCTGTCGCCGACGGCGGCGGCCCGGCCGGCCTGCCGGCGCGCGTGATTCCTCAGCTCCGAGACGCGGCCGAGCTTGATCCGGGCCGAGTCGGCGAGCTGCTCGGCGATCGCGCACTCCCAGCCGGAGTACGTGGCGCGGCCGCGCAGGCCTTCGCTCACCGCGTCGAGGTGGGGCAGCGCCTCGGCGGACAGGCCGCGGTTGTAGGTCGTGATGCCGATGACGAGCCTGCGCAGGCGATCCAGGTAGGGATCCGGATTCGCCTCGAGCTGGGCGGTCGCGGCGTCGAGCGCCCGCCCGGCGAGCTTCGGGAAGTACTGGTCCGTCATCATCGCGACGAGCAGCCGGCCGCGGGTCGCCCGGGAGGTGTCGCCCGCTCGGAGCGCGAGATCGCACGACGCGGCGAGGTAGGGGGCGGCGGTCTGCTCGTCGAACAGCAGGTGCGCGCGGGCCACGCTCCACAGCGTGTCGACCCGCTGCTGCACGGCGGGGGTGGACGCCTCCCGCGGCGGCGCGGTCACTCCTCGCCAGAGGATCTTCGCCATCGCGCCCATCCAGGTCAGGACGGGGCGCCGCGCGGAGCGGAGGTCCCGGCGGGACAGGGCGGGCTTGAACGCGGCCTGCCCCTCGGTCAGGCGACCCGCCACGACCCACGCCTCGGCCGCCCGGCAATGCAGCAGCGCGGCCCGCTCGTCGTCGCTGTGGCCGGCGGCTCGGGCGAAGGCGGGCGCCGCTTCGACGAGCCGGCCGGCCGCCTCCAGCGCCTCGCCGAGCGCCTCGAGGACCGGCGACAGGTCGGTGCCTGCCGCCTCCGCCGACCGCTCGGCTTCACGGAGCAGCGCGATGGCCCGGTCGAAGGCGAGGTCGGACAGGGCTCCCTGGCCCGCCGTCAGCAAGGGGCCGACCGCCTGGTCGTGGAGGCCTGCGGCGGCGAAGTGTCGGCCGACGAGTCCGGGATCGGATGGACCGCGTCTCTGCAGGCAGCGGGCGAGGCGTTCGTGGTGCGCGCGCGCCCGGTCCGGATCGATGCTGGAGACGAGCTCGCCGCGGATCCGGTCGTGCCAGGGCTCGACGGGGTCTCCGGGACGCAGGGACGAGGAGCGCACGAGGCGCGCCGCCCGCAGCCGGACGAGGAGCTGCAGCGCCCCGGGCAGCTCGGCCGCCTCGAGCGCGAGCTCCGTCGGGATGGGGCCGCCGGCCAGCGCGATCAGCTCGGCGAGGCTGCGGGCGTCTGGCTCCTGGGCGTCGACGATCGACGCGACGGCGTCGGTCAGGGTGCTGCGTCCGGTCGCGGCCAGGAGCTCGACCATGAGCGGCACGCCGCCGGCCTCGGCGGCGGCTTCGGTGGCGGCGTCGGGGCCGAGCACCGACGCTGCGAGCTGGGCGGAGGCGTCTCTGGCGATGGGGCCCAGCTCCAGCAGGTGGCGGCCGGGGGCGGCCCGGTCCAGGAGGTCGGTCAGGCCGCTGCTGTTCGCCTCCTCCGGTCGGCAGGCGAGCAGCAGCCGGACCGGAGCGGTCGTCGAGATGAGCTCTTCCAGGAGCCAGCGGGCGTCCGCGTCGGCCCAGTGCAGGTCGTCCAGGAACACGGTGGTCCCGGCCGGGGGAGTCACCGCGGCGAGGGCGGCTGCGAGCTGGGTGACGGCGCGGCGTCGAACCTCGTCCGCCGTTCGCCGGTGCTCCTGTCCCGGTTCGCCCTGCCTGGGGCCGAACGCGGGGAAGAGCTGGGCGAGGCTGTCGGTCTGCAGGTCGACCTCGGAGCCGGCTCGCAGTCTCCTCCCCAGGGCGCGGGTGACGGTGTCGAACCCCTGGAACGAGATCGACTCCCGTTCGGAGCACCGGCCGCTGAACACGAGCGCCCCGGCCGCCTCGATCTGCCGCAGGTGCTCCCGCGCGAGCGCGGACTTCCCGATGCCGGGCTCGCCCCGGAGCTCGAAGATGGTGGGACGGGGCGACTCTCCCGCGGTCCGGTCGAGGGCCGCGAGGGCGTCCTCGCGTCCGACGAGCTCGTGGCGGGGCAGGCTCCACCCGGTCGCGATGCTGGACTGCACGCCCAGGGCATCGCGCAGGTCGGGGGCGCGGGGGCGGCGGCCGGGGGTCCGATCCAGGAGGGCGCAGCAGAGCCGGTCGAGGTCGTCCGGCACGTCCGGTCGCCAGGTCGACGGAGGCGGCACGTCCCGCCGACGGCGGACCTTGATTTCGCCCTCGCGCTCCACGGTCGGGAGGCGCCCTGCGACGACCTCATACAGCAGCATGCCGACGCTGTACCAGTCGGCCGAGGCGCTGGGGGGGAGGCCGTCGGCCTGCTCTGGGGGCATGTAGCGGCGGGTGCCGCCCTGGCCGGGGCAGAGCGGGTCGCCGGGTCGGCCGGGGGGGCGGGCGAGCCCGAAGTCGAGCACGACGACGCGGCCGTCGGGCTGTACGAGGACGTTGCTCGGCTTCAGGTCGAAGTGGATCAGGCCCGAGGTGTGGAGGGCGGCGACCCCGGCGCACAGCTGCCCGAGCGCCGCGCGGATGGCCTCCCAGTCGGCGCCCCGCAGGGCTTCGGTCCAGGCGGCGCCGTCGACGAGCTCCATCGTGAAGAAGAGGTGCTCCCCCTCCTCCTCGAGCTCGTACAGGGTGGCGAGGTTGGGGTGAGCGACGTCGACCATGCGCCGGAACTCGGCCTTGAGCCTGGCGGAGTGGGACGGGCCGCGCTGGTGGAGCAGCTTGAGGGCGACGGGCCGTCCGTCGGGATGCTCCGCCCGCCACACGACCCCCAGTCCGCCGGACCCCAGCAGATCCTGGATCCGGTAGCGGGAGAGCGGGGGGGGACTGACATCGGGTCGCGGGACTGGGCTGCGCCCGGCTCCGCCCCCAGAGGGCCAGCTCGTCACGGGGATGTCATACCACCGACGCGCGGTCCTTCGAGGAGACGCTAACCTCGCCGTCGTGCGCGTCGTCGTCTGCAATCGGCTGACCGAGTACCTCGGGATCGAGATCATCTCCGCCCTGTTGAAGCAGGCGGGCCACGACGTGGAGCTGGTGTTCGAGCCCGACCTGCTCACGGCGGCGTTCGTTCGAGGGCTGCCGGACGGGCTGGCGTCACGGCTGGACTCGGCGGAGCGGGCCGCGCGTCGGATCGTCGGGCTGGCGCCGGACGTGGTGCTGTTCCCGTCGGAGATCAACTCGTTCGACTGGTGCGCGCGCGTGGGCGAACGCGCGAAGCGGGAGCTCCCCGGGACCTGGATGGTGCACGGCGGCTTCCATGTCACGAGCAGCCCCGAGGAGTGCATCGCCCGCGAGGGGGTGGACGCCCTGTGCGTCGGGGAAGGGGACCACGCGGTGCCCGAGTTGGTAGACGCGCTGGCCGGGGCGGGCGACCCGTTCGCGGTGCCGAACATCTGGATTCGCGACGAGCAGGGGGAGGTGCATCGCAACGCGCCGCGGCCTCTGATCCAGGACCTGGACTCGCTGCCGTTTCCGGACAAGGACCTGTACTACGCGGACCTCCCGGGGTTGAGCCGGGAGTACGTCTGTGTGGCGTCGCGGGGCTGCCACTGGGCCTGCTCGTTCTGTTTCTACACGACGCTGTACGACGTCTACGGGCAGGAGGGGTTCGTGCGGGCGAGGTCGCCGGAGCACGTGGTGGCGGAGCTGGAGGAGGCGAAGCGGCGCTGGTCGCCGGAGTACGTGGTGTTCCACGACGACATCTTCCCGACGACGCTGAAGTGGCTCCGGGAGTTCGCGCCGCTGTACATCGAGCGGGTGGGGCTCCCCTTCTCCTGCATCACGCACCCTCAGTTGATGCGGGAGGAGACGACGGAGCTGCTGGGCCAGATGGGCTGCCGGTACGTGATCATGGGGTCCCAGACGGTGAACGAGTCGTCCCGTTCGCCCGACGTGATCAACCGGACGGAGTCGACGGAGGAGATCGCGCAGGCGGTGCGTCGGCTGCGGGCCCAGGGGATCTTCGTCCTGTTGGATCACATCTTCGGGATCCCGGGGGAGACGGCGGCGGACCAGGAGGCGGCGCTGCGCTTCTACGTCGACGCCGGGCCGGACGTGGTCAAGCCGTTCTTCATGTCCTACTTCGCGGGCACGGACCTGACCCGTCGGGCGGAGGCCGCCCGCGACGGCGGCGCCGACGGGGTCGAGGAGTCGTGGGACCACTTCATGTTCGAAGGCGAGCTCTCGGGGGCTGACTACCGGGCCTGGAACCTGGCGTACTCGCTCTTCCCGGTGCTCGGCGAGCGCGGCCGGCGGGCGATGCTCGACTGGAGCCTGCATCAGCGGCTGGCGCCTTTGACGGCGCTGCCGGGCCTCAAGAACGTGATCCTGTTCCCCAGGCTGTTCACGGGCCTGTTCGGGAGCCGGGACATCCGGCCGAAGCTGTACGTCAACTACCTGCGCACGGTGCTGGGGTACAAGGTGCGCAAGGGGTTGTGGCCTTAGGGGGCCGGCGACTTCGCGGGCTTCGCCCGCTGCGCGGGCCTGAGGGCTTTGCTCGTCTGCCTGGGGAACTCCGCGGGCTTCGCCCGCTGCTCGGGCCTGAGGGCTTTGCTCGTCTGCCTGGGGAACTCCGCGGGCTTCGCCCGCTGCGCGGGCCTGAGGCCCTTGCTCGTCTACCTGGGACTCCGCGGCCTGCGGCCGCTGCGCGGGCCTGAGGCCCTTGCTCGTCTACCTGGTGAGCTCCGCTCGGGGGCCGCTCCGCTCCAGCGGGCGCGCGCCTCCCGAAGATCGAACACCTCAGCCCTCCTCCGTCGCTTCGCTCCTCCCCCGGTCTGACGCGTCCGATCTCCGACGAGTCGCGCGCCCGCCTCCGCGGCCCCCTCGCTGCGCGCGGCCTGAGGGCCGCTTGCCGGTCCGGATGTGGGAGCCGTCGGCTGATGTTGTGGCTCCGCCGACGCTGCGCGCCGCCTGCGGCGGCTTGCGGGGGAGGTTCGGGGGATCGCGGTGGGGGGCGACGACGACCTGGGGAACTCCGCGGCCTGCGGCCGCTGCGCGGGCCTGAGGC
>CAYQEG010000069.1:0-34970 GCA_964416435.1 uncultured Rickettsiales bacterium | reverse complement strand
ACGCGCAGGCCATCACGATCAACTCACCGAATTCCCTGTGCAGAACCACTAGCGGTCGCGGCCTTCGTCGCGCTCCTCGATCTGCAGGTCCCCGTCCTCTTCCTCCGCGAGCACGAGCACCACGAACTGCACGCGGCGGTTGCGGGACCAGCCCTCCTCGTTCTCGCGGTCGTCGACCGGCTTGGACTCGCCGTAGCCCCGGGCGACGAGGCGATCGGGGGAGACGCCGGCGGCGTCGACCAGGTAGCGGCGGACCGACTCGGCGCGGCGCTGGCTGAGGTCGAGGTTGTAGGCGTCGCTGCCGCGGCTGTCGGTGTGGCCCTGAACCTCGATCAGCTGGATCTCCGGGACGTCGCCGAGCACGGCCGCGACCTCGTCGAGCAGCGAGTAGGAGATCGGCCGCACGACGTCGCTGTTCAGCTCGAAGTGCACCCGCTCCAGGATGTGGATCTCCCGGGCCTCGCGGTCGAACTCGACCCGGGGCGGCTCGGGGGCGGGCTGGGGCGCCGCCTCGGGCTCGGGGCCGGCCTCCGGGCAGCCGTCGTCGTCCTCGAAGCCGTCCAGGTCCTCGGCGACGTAGGGGCAGTCGTCGTCGACGTCGTCCACCAGGTCGCGATCGTTGTCCGGGTCGGGGCAGCCGTCGTCGTCGACCCAGTCGTCGAAGTCCTCGGGGTCGTAGGGGCAGCGATCGTCCTCGCCGACGAGGCCGTCGCCGTCGTGGTCCTCGGCCACCGGCTCGGCCGCCTTCGTGGGGGAGACCACCGCGGCGACGAACGCCCGCAGATCGGGGGTGCCGAACCCGGGGCCGAAGCCGGGGCCGACGCCGATGGCGAGGTGCACCGGGCCGCCCAGGGGGTTGATCCCGACGCCGACGGTCAGCTCGTTGGGCGTGGTCGCGGGCCAGAAGGCGCGCCGACCGATCGCCTCGACGAGCACGGGGTCGATCACCGCGCCGCCGACCCACTCCGCCTGCAGCTCGACCGTGCCGTCGCCCAGGGGCACGGCCAGCCCGACGCCCCACCGGATCTCGTCGTCGGCCATCGTGTTGGCGAACCGCGTCGCGACGGGGTGCCACTCGTAGCCGGCGTTGACGCTGAACCGGAAGCGCGTCCAGTCGACGCCGAACGCGACGTCGCCGCCGACGGCCCACGTCCCGGTCCCCAGCAGCAGCTTGCGGGAGCCCGTGGGCATCACCAGCCGCGGCGCGATCGACAGGGAGACCGGCGCGTTCCGGCCCTGCTGCAGCGGCGCGAAGGCGACGCTGACGTCCAGGTCGCCGATGCCCACCTCGCCCGTGGTCGCGCCGAAGTACTCCGCCAGCTGGGCGCTCTTCTCGCCCGAGATGGGGACCTGGAGCACCGGCATGGCGGCGCCGATGCTCAGCCACCAGGTCGGCGCAACAGCCACCCAGACGTCCGCCCCGACCAGGTGGTCGACGATGCCCGCGGTGCGGCCGAAGGTGTTGACCGCGCCCAGCTCCAGGGGGTTGAGGCCGTAGTTGACGTCCAGGCCGATCGCGAACCGGAAGCCGTTGGGGGTGCGGGCCTCTCGCACGCGGGTGAAGCCGCCGTACTGGGGCACCGGGTCGAAGCGCTGGATGTCCAGGCGGGGGCGGTCGTCCTGGGCCGACGCGGCCGACGGGACCATCAGCAGGCCGACCATCAGCGCGGCCGCGGCCTTCGGGCCGGGTCCGCGGAGGGCACCGGAGCGTCGACGGCGCGCCAGGCCGACCGCCAGCAACGGGAGCAGCGCGAGCCCCACCGGGGCACCTCCGCCGCCGGCGTCGCAGTTGCAGCCGGAGCCCTGCACCCCGTCGGGGGTCAGCGGGTCGAGGCCGAGGTCGACCTCGTCGCCGTCGGGGATGCCGTCGCCGTCGGTGTCCTCGCCGCAGGGATCGGTGCCGAGCTCCTCCTCCTCCGCGTCGGTCAGGCCGTCGTCGTCGCAGTCGTCGTCGGGGATGTCGTCGCTGGGATCGTTGGGATCGGTCTCGCCGGGGTCGATGACGCCGTCGTGGTCCGCGTCCTCGACGCCGTCGGGCACGGTGCCGCCGTCGGTGTCGGGGTTGGTCGGGTCCGTCGTGGTGGCGCCGCCGTCGGCGTCGGGGAGGAACTCGTCGGCGTCGGTGTCGTCCCCCTCGGGCTCGGTCAGGCCGTCCTCCTGGCCGTCGCTGAGGTCGTCGTCGTCGGTGTCCCAGTCGTTGGGGTCGGACTCGCCCTCGTCGACCTCGCCGTCGCCGTCGTCGTCCTCGGTGCCGTCGAGCAGGCCGTCGTCGTCGCTGTCGTCGTCCAGCGGGTCGGTCGTGGTGGACGGGTCCGCGTCGGGCTCGAAGCTGCCGTCGGTGTCGTCCCCCTCGGGCGAGGGCAGGCCGGACTCCAGCCCGTCGTTGAGACCACCCCCACCGCGGCGATGGCGGCCGCGATGACCATCACGTCGCGCGTCCGACCGGTCTTGTCGGCCCGGAAGCTGACGAGCGGCCCGGCCACCAGGAGCCCCACCGGGAACGCCGCCATGACCAGGCCGATGACGGTGCCGCTGGCGCCGCGGTCCTTCAGCACGCCGGACAGCACCGGCATCAGCGCCCCGCCGGCGCCGTAGTACAGGAAGAAGGCGACTGCGAGCCTGGCCCGGGGACCACCGAGCCCGGATTGCCCCTGGCTCACCGAGCGTCCAGGTCCTCGAAGATCAAGTCCGCGAGGTTCCTCGCCGCGTCGCGGTCGTACTCCTTCGTCCCGTCCGGCAGCTCGCTGTACGGGATGAGATCGGGGTGGTGTCGGACCGTGTCGTTTCGCTCCGCCGCCCAGGTGAACCCGTCCAGCACCCTGGACGCCATCCAGCGGCGGTGCTCGACGGCGGCGAAGAGCTCGACGAGGTCCGGGTCGTGGGCGATGGCGAGCGCCTTCTCCCGCGGCGTGCCGTCGACGGGCAGGCAGGCGAGCTTGACGGCGACGTGATCGGCCTGGTCGCGGTTGGCGTTGCGGATGTCCTCCGACAGCTCCTCCCAGGGCCGATCGTGAGGCTTCGCCCTCCCCTCGGTGAGCACCCGGGCGAGGTACGCCTGGTGGATCGCGCGGGCGAGCCGGTCGAGCTCGAGCCGCACCACCGCCTCGATCGTGATCACCTCGTCCAGCGTGTGGAACCGCTCGTAGGCGGTCGGCGGCGGCGCGGGAAACGACGGCACCACGTCCTCGGAGCAGAGCACGACGCGGTCGGGCTGACCCACGCTCCCCATCCGCCCCTCGACGAGGCGACGCGCGATCTCCCGCCCCTCGGCGAGCGTCTCTGCCGTCACGTAGGCGACCTCGAAGGGGCCGTCAGCCTGCAGGTCGTCCCACCGCTCCGGGAGCAGCGAGAGCGGGTCGCTCGGCTCGAACACCACGTCCGCGACCAGCGGCAGGCCGGGGTGGTCGAGCTGGAACCGCCCCTGTTCGCGGACCCGCTCGTCGTCGACGACGGTCACCCGGACGGGCCGCCCGTCCGGGAAGTGGCCCATGCGGACGATCTGGCGCACCACCTCGCGGGCGAACTCCCCGAACCCGACCACCAGCGCGTGCACGCCCGGCTCGTCCGCCCCCGACGGGGGCGCGTCCCCGTATGGCGGGTGCTTGGAGACCAGCCGCCGGGCCGCCATGCGCGGCGGCTCGAAGACCTGGAGCTCGAAGCGGTCGGTCCGGGCCGAGGCTCCCGCTTCGCCCCGGAGCGCGACGCCGCTCTCCGGCCCCAGCTCCAGGAAGCACTCGAGCTTGCCCGACGGCCGGGTCGCGCTGATCTGGCGCGCCAGCTCCGCCGTCCGACTGTTCACGTCGGAGTCGCCCATGACCCCGAACAAGTAGCGGGCGGTGAGGACCCGGGCGCGGGACTGCGACGCGGGGTCCGTCGGGTCCCCTTCGACCACGTGCAGGTCGGGCAGCTTGCGGAGCGTGCGAAGCCGCGCCGGGTCGGGCTCGATGCAGACGACCGAGTGGCCCTTGTGCAGGAACGCCTCGACCAACCGGCGGCCGACCGGGCCGGCGCCGCAGACGACGACATGATCGGTGGCGCGCTGCAGGACCAGCTCCCGGAGCTGCGACCGGAGCAGGACCGCCGCCGACCGGATCGCCGTCCAGGCGACCGCCGCGGGGGCCAGGAACCGGGCGACCTGCAGCTGGACCGGGTAGTCGGCCGACCCGCCGTCCGCGCTCGCCTCCAGGATGAAGAGCATGAACGACTCGTAGACGTAGTCGGCCCAGACGAAGTTGGTGTCCCCGGCCGCCTCGTGGAGGATGCGAGAGCCGTCCAGCCCCAACGCAAACGCCGCCAACATGACCAGCCCCACGAGCGTCCACTCGTGCTGCTCCAACCGGTCCAGCCAGCTCTCCGAGGGCCCCTTCTCCACGCCTGCATTCTTGCGGGCCGGGGCCGCAGACCGCAACGCAGGCGCCGGGGATCCCTCGCCGGTTCCCCCTGTCCGCTGCCGACGCGCTGTGCTCAAGTGGGGGATGGAGGTGAGATGAGGGGACGAATCACCGCGATCACGGGGCTGGCCGCCCTGTTCTCGATGCTGCTCCCGGGCTGCCCGCCGCCGGCGCCCGGGGACCTCTGCTGGAACGACGGAGACGGCGACGGCTTCGGCTACGTCGTGCCCTTCGTAAAGTCCGAGGGGGCCTGCGGGGACACCGCCGGCGAGGTGCTCAACGGCGACGACTGCGACGACTCCAGCGGCGACATCTACCCCGGCGCGGAGGAGATCCCCGACGACTGGGTCGACCAGGACTGCGACGGCTTCGAGGACGTGCAATGCCGCCCCGACCGCGACGGCGACGGCTACGGCGGAGACCCCGTCGAGATCGTCACCACCAGCCAGTGCGACCAGGCCGCCGGCATGCACTACCTGTGGGAGCTGGCCGACTGCGACGACGAGAACCCGCTCATCCAGCCGGGCGCCGACGAGATCGCCGAGGACGGCATCGACCAGGACTGCGACGGCGTCGACTCGGCGCTCTGCTACTTCGACGGCGACCACGACGGCTTCGGCGCGGGCAGCGGCTTCGCGTCCCCCGACGACACCTGCGACCACGACGACATGAGCGCCGTGCCGGGCGACTGCGACGACTCCGCCGACTGGATCCACCCCGACGCCGAGGAGATCCCCAACGACGGCTTCGACGGGGACTGCGACGGCGCCGAGCTCGTCACCTGCCTGCTCGACGCCGACGGCGACGGCTGGCCGGGCGACCAGGCGGTCGAGAGCGACGACGCCAGCTGCAGCACCGAAGGCCTCGCCCCGCCCTGGATGCCCGAGGACTGCGACGACGCCGACGCGTCCATCCACCCCGTCGCCTCCGTCACCCCCGACGACGGCATCGACCAGGACTGCAGCGACGGGGACAGCGGCGGCTGCTACACCGACCAGGACGGCGACGGATACGGCGCCTACTTCGCGGTCGTCTCCGACGGCGACTGCACCGGCGAGGGGCTCTCCACCCAGGGCGGCGACTGCGCCGACCTGATGCCCGACATCCACCCCGGCGCGACCGAGATCTGCGGCGACGGCATAGACCAGGACTGCGACGGCGCCGACGCCGTGAGCTGCTTCGACGACAACGACGGCGACGGCTTCGGCAGCACCCCCGTCATCGTGGAGACCGGCTCCAACTGCAACGACGCGGGCCTGAGCGCCTGGGGCGGCGACTGCGACGACACCACCGCCCTGGTGAGCCCCGCCGCCTGGGACGCCCCCGAGGACGGCATCGACCAGGACTGCAGCGGCCTCGACGCCCTGTACTGCTACTACGACGGCGACGGCGACGGATACGGCTGGAGCGCCCCCTGGTACGACGTCGACGGCAACTGCACCGACCCCTTCCAGTCGCCGTGGCAGAACGACTGCAACGACCTCAACTTCAACGTCCACCCCGGCGCCGCCGAGATCCCGGACGACGGCGTCGACCAGGACTGCAACGGCACCGACGCCGTCACCTGCTTCGAGGACGCCGACGGCGACGGGTACGGCTTCGCGGTCCAGGCCGCCGCCGACCCCGACGGCAGCTGCACCGACGACGTCGGCCAGGCGGCCACGAACACCGACTGCAACGACGGCGACGCCACCATCCACCCCGACGCCTACGACACCCCCGAGGACTTCGTCGACCAGGACTGCAACAGCGTCGACGCGGCGTGGTGCTGGAACGACATGGACGCCGACGGCTACGGCTGGGGCAACGCGCTCGCCGAGCCCGACGGGGACTGCTGGAACAGCTTCCTCATGGCCGACAACGACGACGACTGCGCCGACCTCAACCCGGCCATCAACCCGGGCGCGACCGAGGTCGTCGGGGACGCCATCGACTCGGACTGCGACGGCGACATCGACAACTGACGGCCCGGCCGTCGCCCCCGGGAGCGATCGCCCGACTCCTCGGCTACGCTCCCGCGATGCGCGTCGCCTTCATCCAGAAGGACCCCATGCCCCGCCCCGACCTGATGGTCCTGGGCGCCTCGATCACGTTCCTGGGACACCAGGCCTCGGTCTTCATCCCCGCCGCCGAGCGGGACCTGGAGCGGGCCCTGCGTCGCTTCGCCCCGGCGATCGTCGTGTACGCGCCGCCGACCGGCTTCCACGAGTGGGCCTTCGGGATCGCGCGGCGGATCCGTCAGATCACCGGCGGCTCGCCCAACGTCTTCGTCGGCAGCCACGCCACCGACTACCCGGAGATCGCCCGGGAGGACGGCGTCGACCTCGTCATGGTCGGCGACCCCGAGACCACGCTGCGGGAGCTCCTCCTCAAGATCTACAAGGAGCGCGAGCTGCCCGGCACCACCGGCACCGTCGCCGCGGGAGACGACGGCGAGCTGGTCGTCGGGCCCGAGCGCGAGGCGCTGGACGCCATCGACGAGCTGCCGATCGCCGACCTGGAGATCTACCGCCGCTACCGCTTCGTGCGCCGCCAGTCCGCCCTCCCCTTCTGCACCGGGCGCGGTGTGATGGAGAACACCCACGCCGGCTTCGCCATCGGCCCCAAGGAGCTCGCCCGGCGATTCCGGCCGGCCCGCCGGCACTCGGTGGGGGAGGCGATCCGCCGCCTGCAGCTGCACACCCACCGGCGCGCCCACTATCGGCGCGTCGCCTTCCGAGACGACTCGCTGCTCATGGACGGCGGGGTCTCCGACTGGCTCGAGAGCTTCCTGGACCGGTACCGGCGGGAGGTCGGCCTGCCGTTCTCGGTCGTCGCCCGCGCCGACCAGCTGCCCGGCGACGTCGTCGACCTGCTCGCGTCCAGCGGCTGTGACCTCGTCCGCCTGGGGGTCGAGTGCGGGGACGAGGCCCTCCGGGAGCGACTGGTCGGCGAGCCGCTGCCCGACGCCCGGCTCCTGGCCGCCGCCGAAGCCTGCAAGGCCTCGGGCATCCGGGTGCAGACCATCTCGTTCCTCGGCGTGCCCGGGGAGACCCGCGAGACGGCCGTCCGCACCCTCGACCTCAACCTCGAGATCGACCCCCAGCACGCGTTCGCGATCGTCTGCCACGCCAGCGAGCACCTCGGCCCCGAGGCGACGCGCCTGCAGTCGCTGCTGCCGCTGGTCGTCGACGCGCCGTTCCTGCGCTCCGCCGCCGTCTCCGCCATCGACAGGCCGCGCGACGGGCTCTACCGGTCGGTGTTCCAGCTCCACCACGACGCCAGCTTCATCGGCAGCGGCGAGCTCGCCCCCGTCGATGTCCTGCGGATCGCGGCCGGCATGAGCCGCCGCCGACGCGAGGCCTACGCCAGCTGATCGAACTGTGCCATCAGGCACACATTCGTCCGCTCGACAACCTGTGGCATATCGCCCAGCCATCCCGGTGGGCGACCGCGCGCATCCCCGCCGTGGCGCGATCTGACCTTATGACGGATGTTGGCCTGATAATTGCCCCTGGGCACCCGTATGCGGTCGCCCCTCCTGCTGCTCCTCGTGTCGCTCGGCCTGCTCGCTTCGGGCTGCGCCAACCGCGGGTTCGCCGACCCGTCGCGTGAGTTCGGGCCCACCGTGGACGCGGACCTGCCCCACCACCGGGTCTCGATCCACGTGCCCGAGGCGCTCGGCGCGGTCGACACCCACGTGCGGGACGTGCGCGGCGCCCCGGTCGGCGTCTCGTGCCGGACCTGCCACGAGCCCGGCGAGCGCGGCGCCATCGCCGACGGCCCCGGCTCCCCCGAGGACTTCCACGAGGGCTTCGAGCTGGTGCACGGCGACCTGACCTGCGACAGCTGCCACGACCCCTTCGACCGCACCCACCTGCACCTCGCCGACGGCGAGCTCGTCGACTTCCCCGACGCGATCGACCTCTGCACCCAGTGCCACGGGGTGCAGGCCCGCGACTACCGCAACGGCTCCCACGGCGGCATGACCGGCTACTGGGACCTGCGCCGGGGCCCCCGCTCGCGCAACCACTGCGTCGACTGCCACGCCCCTCACGACCCGGCGTACCGCCCCGTCATCCCGGTGCTGCCGCCCCGGGACCGCTACTTCCGGACGACCGAAGCCGACGCTGACGCCGGCGCCCAGGAGACCCACTGATGGCCCGCATCGACCGAAGAGGGGCGTTGAAGGTCCTCGGGGGGACCCTGGGCGCCGGCGCGTTCGTGCACGCCGTCGCGCCGCTCGCCGCCTGGTCCGACGAGGACAGCCTCGACGAGTACCTGCAGAAGCACTACAAGGAGCTGACCGCAGCCGAGATGGAGCAGGTCCTGGCCCGCATCGAGGCCGAGACCGAGCGGGAGTACGGCGTCGCCGTCACCGTCGACGATGTGCGGCCGACCCCCGGCGTGAAGTTCGCCTACGCGCTGAACCTGTCGATCTGCATCGGCTGTCGCAAGTGCGCCGAGGCGTGCCACGTCGAGAACAACCACGACCGGCCGACCCACAACTCCTACATCCGCGTGCTGGAGATGCAGAAGGGGTCGATCAACCTCGAGCACGGCAACGCCGACTACAACCACCCCGTCCCCCAGCCCGGCAACTTCTACATGCCGGTCCAGTGCCACCAGTGCGACAACCCGCCCTGCGTCAAGGTCTGCCCCGTCGAGGCGACCTGGAAGGAAGCCGACGGCATCGTCGTCGTCGACTACGACTGGTGCATCGGCTGCCGGTACTGCGAAGCGGCCTGCCCGTACCACGCCCGCCGCTTCAACTGGCGCGCCCCCGAGGTGCCGGCCGAGGAGATCAACCCCGACCAGGCGTACCTGAGCAACCGCATCCGCCCCAAGGGCGTGATGGAGAAGTGCACCTTCTGCCTGCACCGCACCCGCAAGGGGCTGCTCCCCGCCTGCCTGGAGGCCTGCCCGACCGGCGCCCGCGTCTTCGGCAACGCCGAGGACCCGGAGAGCGAGATCCGCTGGGTGCTCGAGAACAAGCGCGTCTTCGTCCTCAAGGAGGACGTCGGCACCCTCCCCCGCTTCTTCTACTTCTTCGACGAGTAGGGCCGGACATGAACGAGATCAGCCCGACCCACGCGCACGCCGTCGGCTACCCCCGCTTCCTGTGGCGGTCGGTCGGCGTCGCGACCGACGGACAGCTCCCCTTCTACGCCTGGATGACGATGCTGACGGGCGTCGCCCTGGTCGGCCTGCACGCGTGGGTCAACCAGGTGGTCGTCGGCATGGACGTCACCGGCATGACCGACCAGGTCTCCTGGGGCCTGTACATCGCCAACTTCACGTTCATGGTCGGCCTGGCCGCCGGCGCGGCCGCGATGGTCATCCCCGCGTACCTGTATCACGACCGGGATCTGCACGACCTCACCATCGTCGGCGAGGTGCTGGCCGTCGCCGCCATCGTGATGGCGCTGCTGTTCGTCAACGCCGACCTCGGCCGGCCCGACCGCGTCTGGCACATGCTGCCGATCGTCGGTCGGTTCAACTTCCCGATGTCGATGCTCACCTGGGACGTCATCGCGCTGAGCGTCTACCTGCTGCTCAACGCCCACGTCGTCGGCTACCTCATCTACATGCGGTTCCTCGGCCGCAAGCCGGAGAAGCGCTTCTACCTGCCGGTGGTGTTCATCTCGATCGTCTGGGCGGTCTCGATCCACACCGTCACCGCGTTCCTGTACAGCGGCCTGGGGGGGCGCCCCTTCTGGAACACCGCGCTGCTCGCGCCCCGCTTCATCGCGTCGGCGTTCGTCACCGGGCCGGCGTTCTTGTTGATGACGCTGTACGTCGTGCGGCGCCTCGGCATCTACAAGGTCAAGGACGGCGCGATCAACACGCTGCTCGGCATCGCTCGCGTCGCCGTCCTGGTGAACCTGTTCATGCTGCTCAGCGAGCTGTTCACCGAGTTCTACTCGGGCGGCGCACACACGGCGTCGGCGAAGTACCTCTTCTTCGGGCTGCACGGCCACGACGCGCTGGTGCCCTGGATCTGGACGTCGCTCACCCTGAACGTCGTCGGCGCCGGGATGCTCCTCGCGTTCAAGCCGAGCGACCGCTTCGGCTGGATCGTCGCGGCCTGCGCGATGACCTTCGTCGGCGTCTGGATCGAGAAGGGGATGGGGCTGATCATCCCCGGCTTCATCCCGTCGACCCTGCACGAGATCGTGGAGTACGTGCCGACGATGACCGAGTGGCGCATCACCGCCGGGGTCTGGGCCGTCGGCCTGATGATCTTCACCCTCGGGCTCAAGCTCAGCTCCGCCGTGTTCAACGGCGAGATGACCTTCGACAAGGAGACCTCCTGATGTCCGACGAGCGCACCCTGCGGCGCAGGACCTTCCTGAAGCTGTCGGCGGCCGCCTCCGCCGCCGCCGCCACTGCGACGGCCACCGGCACGCTCGCCGTGGCCGCCCCCGAGCGGGGCCGCAAGACCCCCGACGGCGTCACCTGGAACAAGGCCCCCTGCCGCTTCTGCGGCACCGGCTGCCACGTGCAGGTCGGCACGAAGGGCGGGCGGGTCGTCGGCATCGAGGGCGACCGCCTGGCCGACGTCAACAAGGGCCTGCTGTGCGTCAAGGGCTACCACGTGGGGCTCGCGCTGTACGGCGAGGATCGCCTCACGCAGCCGCTGCTAAAGCGGGACGGAGTGCACGTGCCGATCTCCTGGGAGGAGGCGATCGGCATCGTCGCCGACCGGGTGGAGCTCGGCCCCAAGGGGTTCGCCTTCTACGGCTCGGGCCAGTGGACCATCCCGGAGGGCTTCGCCGCCCAGAAGTTCATGAAGGGCGGCCTGGCGAGCAACCACATCGACCCCAACGCCCGCCTCTGCATGGCGTCGGCGGTGACCGGCTTCCTGGCCGCCTACGGCGTCGACGAGCCGGCCGGCGTCTACGACGACCTCGACAACTGCGACGTCGTCATCTGCTGGGGCAACAACCCCGCCGAGATGCACCCGGTCCTGTTCAGCCGGATCATCGACCGCCGCAGCCAGGGCGAGAAGGTCACGCTGATCGACATCGGCACCCGCCGGACGCGGACCACGGCCCACGCCGACCACTACCTGGAGTTCGCGCCGCAGAGCGACCTCGCGATCGCCAACGGCATCGCCCACCTGCTGCTCGAGCGAGGCTCGTACGACGACGACTTCGTCGAGAACTTCTGCGCGTTCCGCCAGGACAGCGATCCGGCGGGCCTGTTCGGCGAGGCGATGTCCTTCGACGACTACGAGGCCGCGCTGGCCGAGTACACCCCGGAGTACGTGGCGCAGATCTCCGGCCTGCCCGCCTCCGACATCCACATGCTTGCGGATCTGTTCGGCGACCCGGACCTGCGGATCGTGTCGCTCTGGTGCATGGGCGCCAACCAGCACACGCAGGGCACGGCGATGAACACGCTGATCCACGGCGTGCACCTGCTCAGCGGCCACTTCGGTCGCCAGGGCGACGCGCCGACCAGCCTGACCGGGCAGCCGTCCGCATGCGGCACGGCGCGGGAAGTCGGCACGCTCGCTCACGCCCTGCCGGGCGGCCGCATCGTCAAGAAGGACGCCCACCGCAAGCAATGCGAGGACCTCTGGAACATCCCCGAGGGGCGCATCGACCCCCAGCCGGGAGCCCACACGGTCGCGATGTGGGAGCGCTGGTCCAAGCCGAAGGACGACGGCGGGGACATCCACACGATCTGGGTCCAGGTGACGAACCCGGGCCAGACGATGCCGAACCGACACAAGCTGATCGACCCGGGCGTCGCCGATCCCGACAAGTTCCTGATCTGCAGCGACGTCTACCCGACGGCGACGACAGCGGACGCCGATCTGATCCTGCCGTCCTCGATGTGGGTGGAGAAGAACGGGGTCTACGGCAACAGCGAACGACGCACCCAGCACTGGTTCAAGATGGTCGAGCCGCCCGGCGAGGCCCGGGACGACGCGTGGCAGATCATCGCCGTCGCCCGGGAGCTGTTCGACCGCGGCTTCGAAGGCATGAAGGACCGCGACGGCGCCTTCATGTTCACGGTCCGCGACGAAGCGGGGGCCGACGTGCCGGTCTGGGACTGGTCCCGCTACTACGACGTCAACGTCGACCGCGCGCTGTACGAGGAGTACCGCCCCTTCACCCACCTCAAGCAGAAGAACGTGGCGCCCTACGACGTGCTCGTGGAGACGCGCGGGCTGCGGTGGCCGGTGGTCGAGCAGCCCGACGGCACCTGGCGGGAGACCCGCTGGCGCTTCGCCGCCCACGACGACCCGTTCGTCGCCGAGGGCAGGGAGTTCGACTTCTATCACTCGCCCAGCAAGGACGGCCGCGCGCAGATCTGGTTCCGCCCGTACGTGCCTCCGCCGGAGGTCCCCGACGACGACTACCCCCTGTGGCTGTGCACCGGTCGCGTCCTCGAGCACTGGCACAGCGGCTCGATGACGGGGCGCGTCCCCCAGCTGAAGCGGGCGATGCCGCAGGCGTACATCGAGATCAACCGGGAGGACGCGCGGCGCTTCGACATCGCCGACGGCGACAAGGTGGTGCTGGAGACGCGCCGCGGGAGCCTCGCCCTGTCGGCCTGGATCGACGGCCGCGGCAAGCCCCCGCCGGGCACGGTGTTCGTGCCCTTCTTCGACGAGCGGCTGCGGATCAACGAGCTGACCCTGGACGCCCACGATCGGTTCAGCAAGCAGCCCGACTTCAAGAAGTGCGCGGCGCGGATCCGGCGCGCTACGTCGTGAAGGGAGGCGCGCGATGAGCGATGAGACCCCCCGGTTCGGCGACGCCAAGGTCCGCCCCATCGCGGTCCTGCTCGCCGTCGTGATCGGCGTGACGTTCATCGGCTTCGCCGTCGGCACGAGCGGCATGCCGATCGAGGGGGCGCCGATCCGCGAGGCGTTCTCGGCCCCCGAGGGGATGAAGGTCGGCGACGTGCACATCGCCCGCAGCTACACCTCTCTGCGGGACGGCCCCCGAGATCCCGGGCGCGCCTGGGAGGCGGACCGCGAGGCGCTGCTCGCCCTCGCGCCGGCTCGGACGGACGAGGTCGACCTGGCCGGCACGAGCAAGGACGAGGTGCTGACGATGCGCGCGTCCCGGCGTGCCTTCGACGGCGCCCCGCCGACCATCCCCCACGCGATCCGCCAGGACAGCGGCCTGGAGTGCCTCGCCTGCCACGAGACAGGCATCCGCATCCGGGACCGGCTGGCCCCCCCGATGGCCCACGAGGTCTACTCCAGCTGCACCCAGTGCCACGTCGTGTCGACCGCGCCGATGGTCGAGGCGACCTGGCTGGAGGAGGGCTGGCCGGGCGCCGAAGCCAACGCGTTCGTGGGCCGGGAGTCGCCCTCGGAGGGACCGCGGTGGACGGACAGCTCGCCCCCCGAGATCCCCCACCGCACGTTCATGCGCGAGCGCTGCGACAGCTGCCACGGCCCCAACGGCCGGGACGCCATGCGCAGCACCCACCCGTCGCGCCAGAGCTGCGAGCAGTGTCATGCGCCCTCCGCGATCCTCGATCAACGCGGCCTGTAGGGGCGCGTCGCGGCAGCGGGGTGCAAAGGACGAGCGAGAGCGGACGGCCTATGATGGCCATGAAGTAGGGAACGATGGCGGACGACCGGGTCAGCAGACGAGGCTTCTTGCGCTTCCGCTTCGGCGGGACGGCGCCTCGCATGCGCTGGCTGGCGAACGACGACAAGCCGACGGCGGCCCCAGCGGCGGACGCCCGGGCCCACGCGATGGTCGCCAAGGTGATGAAGTTCCAGTGCCTGGCGTGGGGCAACTCCACCTGCACGACCTGCTTCGAGCAATGCCCGCCCAAGGCGATCTCGATGGACCAGGAGCGCCCGGTGGTGAACGTCGGAGCCTGCGACGGCTGCGGGATCTGTCGAGACGTCTGCCCGGCGCCGGCCAAGGGCATCCTGCTGCTCCCCAAGATCGTTTGACGTGAACGAGCAGCCTCCCCTGCCCCAGACGTGGCAGTCGATCCTCGACGAACCCACGCTCCGCGCCCTGTTCGCCGACATCGCCGGCTGCACCGAGGTGCTCGACGTGCGCACCAAGGGCGGCGAGACGTCGATGTCCGACGCCGCGGGCGCGGGCGACCTGGAGACGCTGCGCGACGGGCTGCTCGACGGCCGCCTGTGGGGCGTGTTGATCCGCTACCGCCACGAAGACGAGGAGTGGTGGGACACCCTGACGCGCACGCCCGAAGGCATCCAGCTGTTCCGCATCCAGCCGCCCGGACCGCCGCCCGCCGGCGCGTAGCGCCCCACCCGGTCAGAGCTTCCTGAGACCCTCCGGCACGTCCGTCGGCGCTCGCTTGCCGTCGAGCACCTCAGCCAGGGCGTCGAACGCGTCGGGCCGCTCCTCCCTGAGCACCAGGAGCGCCGCGTTGGCGCCCGCTCGGGTGGCGATGGGCACCCCACCCCCGAGCTCGGCCCAGTGCCCGGCGAGCAGGAGCCGGTCCACCGGAGTGCGGTAGTGGGCGACCTTGTTGCGGAAGTTCGCCCGGCTGGGGCGCGCCGCCATGATGCTCCCGTCGCGGTTGCCGGTGTAGCGCTTGTGGGTCACCGGCGTGGCGACGTCGCAGATCTCGATGTGGTCTCTCAGATCGGGGCACATCGCCTCGGCCACCCGGTCGATCAGCGTGTCCGCGTAGCGCTGCTTGAACGCCTTGTACTCCGCGCCGCGCTCCAGCCCGGGGCCCGTCTTCCAGCGATCCTCGAAGTCCATCCAGGCCGTCGTCATCAGCGTCAGCGTGCCCTTGCCCGGGGGCGCCATCGACGGGTCCCGCAGCGACGGCGCGAGGATGCTGATCCCGGCCACGTCGGCCTCACCGTCGCTGTGCGCCGACCGGGGCACCCCGTCCCGGGTGAGGAACACCAACTCCTCGCCGAACCCGAGCGACTCCGTCGGCACGTCCAGCCCCAACGCCACGCTGACGCTGGACGGGTACAGCTCCGCCTCGCTCACCTTGCGCCGCACCTCGGGGGGGACCGCCCCGGCCGGCAGCATGCGCTCGTAGACCGCCTCGACGTCGCAGGCTGCGAGCACCCACCGGGCGTCGACGCGCTGGGGCGGCTCGCCCTTCGCCCCGCGCCGGAAGGTCACGCCGACCGCGCGCCCCTCCTGCACGTGGATCTGCTCCACCGCCGCCCGGAGCACGACGGCGCCGTCCCACGCCTCCACGGCGTCGCTCAGGAAGCGCACGAACGAGCGACTGCCCCCCGCCGGCGGGACCTGGTAGTCGCCGGTGTAGGCCCAGCCCACCTGGCTCAAGCAGGCGAGCAGCCGCTCTTCGCTGCAGAACACCTGCGCGAGGGACGGGGCCCGGAACTTCTTCGTGAACCCGTCCTCCGTCGAGAACCGCACGTACTTGACGAAGGGCAGGGTGATCCGCCCCATCGTCATGCCGTGACCGGCCCGCGACAGCAGCGGCATCGTCTCCGCCGCGCGCACGTGGTCGGTCATCTTCGCGAACGTGTCGCCGATCTCCCGAGCCGCCTCGAAGAACGCCGCGATGCCGGCCGCCTCGTCGGGGAAGTCGGCGATCAAGGCGTCCCGCAGATCGTCGGGCCGATCGGTCAGCAGGTAGTCGAAGGACTCCCCGCGATACCGACGGATGTGCCGCAGCGGCGGCGTCTGGGGGGAGGAGGCGTCGACGAAGTCGAGCACCCGGCGGACCAGGCCGCCCGACCCACACTGGTTCAGCCAGTGGATGGCGGTGTCGAAGACGAACTTGCGGCGCTCGAAGCCGGCCAGGTAGCCACCGGGACGAGCGTCCATCTCGAGCACGCAGACCGACAGCCCGGCCTTGGCGAGCAGCGCCGCCGCGGTCAAGCCGCCCATCCCGGCGCCGATCACGACGACGTCCGCCGATGCCGGCACGGCCTTCCCCGCCACTAGCTGTCCTGCTCGGCCGGGTCCTCGGGTTCGTCCGCCGGCGGGGCGATGCAGATCGTCTCGCCGAGCATCGCGCCCGCTCGCTCCGGCGCCAGCGGCCGGGCGAAGAGGTAGCCCTGGACCTCTTCGCAGCCCAGGGCGGCCAACATGTCCAGCTGCTCGCTCCGCTCGACCCCCTCGGCCACGACCTTGAGCCCCATGCCGTGGGCGAGCGCGACCAGCGAACCGACGATCGCCTCGCTCTGGGGGTCGACGTCCATCGTGCCGACGAAGGAGCGGTCCAGCTTCAGCGTAGTGAAGGGCAGCGCCCGGAGCGCGCTCAGGGAGCTGTAGCCGGTGCCGAAGTCGTCCATCGACAGGCCGGCGCCCAGGCCGCGCAGCGCCTGCACCGCGCGCTCGACCTCGAGCCCGGTCGCGAGCACGACGCTCTCGGTGAGTTCGAACTCCAGCGAGCTGGCGCTGACCCCGAACTCCGCCAGCGTCGACTTCACCTCGTCCGCGAAGCCCGCGGCCCCGAACTGTCGGCCCGACAGGTTGACGTGCACCCGGAAGGGGAACCCGCCCGGGACCTGCTCCGTCCAGCGGGCGACCTGGGCGCAGGCCTCCCGGAGCACGAAGCGTCCGAGCTCGTGGATGAGGCCGGTCTCCTCCGCGAGGGAGATGAACCGATAGGGAGGCACGATCCCCTCGTCGGGATGCTGCCACCGCACCAGCGCCTCGACGCCAGTGACCCGGCGGTCCGACAGTCGGATCAGCGGCTGGTACTCCAGGAAGAACTCGTCGCGATCGAGCGCTTTGCGGAGGTCGGTCGACAGCTTCAACTGTTCCAGGGCGCCCTGGTGCATCTGCTCGTCGAACAGCACGAAGCGGGCCCGTCCGGTCGACTTCGCCCGGTACATCGCGGTGTCGGCGTTGCGCACCAGCGCGGAGGTGTCGCCGTCGGGAGCCTGGCCCACCGCGATGCCGATGCTGACGGTGGTGAACACCTCGTGACCGTCGATCATGATCGGCCGGGACAGCTCGGCCTGCAGGCGGTGGGCGACCGGGAACACGCCGCGGGCCTCCTCGAGCCCTTCGAGCAGGACCCCGAACTCGTCCCCGCCGAGGCGGGCCGCGGTGTCCTGGTCGCGGACGCAGGCGCTGATGCGGCGCGCGATCTCCACCAGCAGGACGTCGCCAGCGTTGTGGCCGAGGCTGTCGTTGACGATCTTGAACCGGTCGAGGTCCAGGAACAGCACCGCCACCGGCAGCTCCGACCGCTGGCTGCGAGCCCACGCGCGGTCGAGCCGCTCGCTGAACAGGGCCCGGTTGGGCAGCCCCGTCAGCGGGTCGTGGTAGGCCTCGTACTGCAGCCGCTCCTCGGCCAGCTTGAGCTCCGTGATGTCGTGGAACGACATCACGATCCGCGACGGGTAGTCCGTGCCCAGCCGGCTGGCGCGCACGCGGAAGCAGCGCCACTCGTCGGCGCAATGAGGCTGACACTCGACGTGCGTCTCCGCTCGAGACCCGTCCAGGAGCCTGGGCAGGTCCTCGGCGAGCTCTCGCGCGCAGCGATGGTCCGACGCCCAGCTGCGGCAGAGCCCCAGGAAGTCCGTCCCGTGCTCCTTCTCCGGCCCGACCAGCGGGTTGCGGCCCTTGAACGCCCGCCACTCCTCGTTGGTCGCCACCAGGGTGCCGTCGCTGTCGAGGATCCCGACGCACGAGCTCACGCCGTCCAGCACGGACTGCAGGAACGCTTCGCCCCGCTTGGCGTGCATCGCCTCCGCCGTGGCCTGGCGCTCCCGCGCCCGGATCCGGAGGTAGTCCTCGAAGGTCGCGGAGAGGTACTCGACCGCGTGATCGGCCTTGAGGTCCAGGTCGATGTCGCGGCCGAAGAACCGGACGCTCCCCCGCTCCGCCGGGCCGGTCTCGAACCCGCTCGACGACCGCTCGAAGAGGCGGGCGATGCGGGCGAGCAGGACCTCCGAGTCGAACGGCTTGCTCAGGAAGTTGTCGGCGCCGCTGGCGAGCCCCTCGAGGACGTCCTGGGGCTGGTCGAGCGTGGTCAGGAGGATGACCGGCAGCCGCGCCGTCGCCTCCCCCGCCTTGAGGGCCCTCGTCAGCGCGTACCCGTTCATGTTGGGCATCTGCACGTCGCTGAGCACCAGGTCGAAGGACCCGTTCCGGGCCGCATCCAGCCCCTCGACGCCGTCCCGGGCCACCTCGACTTCGAGGCCGGCTCCCCGGAGGGTCGCGGCGATCGCGGCGGCCTGGGTACGGCTGTCCTCGACGACGAGGACTCGTCCCGCCAGCTTCGCTGGTAGCGTTGCGTCGTTCACCCGTTTCAGGATGCCCTGGCGACCGAACGCTGCAAGCCGGGGCGGGCGTTTGACCCCGATCAACTCCGCAGGCGGGCCGACCGGGCGCTGAGTGAAGGAGCAAGCGAGCCGTGAGATTCTCCCGTCTGGCCCTCGCCGCGCTCGGGCTCACCGCCGCGCTCGCCGTCGGCGGGTCCGAGGCCTACGCCCAGGGGACCCAGGTCGACACCCTGCAGATCTCCGCCCTGGTCGACGCCCTCAAGGGCAAGCCGCTGAGCCGGGAGCAGCACGACGCCCTGGTCGATCTCGGAGAGCTGGTCGACGGCTCGGACGAGGCGGTCCCCGGCGATCTCATCTACACCGGCTGGGCGCTCGTCGCGGCGGAGCGGCCGGCGCTCGGCTACCCGCTGGTCAAGCGGGGCCTGGGCATGCCGCCGCTGCAGGTGACGGACGTCCGCCGCAGCCTCGCGCTCGCCGTCGAGTTGGGTCAGGACGCGCTCGTCCGGTCCATCGTCGAGCTGGCGACCGGGGTCAACGCGAAGGCGGCCGAGCGACTGCACCGCTCGGTCGGCCAGCCGACGACCCTGGGGCGAGCGCTCCGCCAGGTCCCCCGGTCCAGCCTGGGCGGCCTGCAGGTGGAGCAATGGGACGACGCGGTGACCGACGCCGGCCGACGCCTGGTGACCTGGTGGGTCGCGCCCGTGGGCGACACCGAAGGCCTGGAGGCGGTCCTCCTGGTGCCTGACTCGGGCCACCTCGACCGGCTCCCCCGGGACTGTCAGTCGGGGGATCGACTGGCCCTCGCCATGGAGGTCGCGGCGACGGGGCGCATCGCGGTGCTCCCCGGGCTGCGAGGCTGCGACTTCAGCGACGGGCTCTACCTGGGCGTCGACCACGCCGCGGTCGATCTCGCGGCGACCATCGAGCGGGTCCGGAGCGACCTGCGCCCGAGCGTCGTCGTCGCCGAGGGTGAAGGCGCCGCCGCCCACCTGCTGCTGGAGCTGCAGCGCGACGGACGGCTCGACGTCGACGAGGTGATCGCGATCGAGCCGCTCGATCCGCGGTCCATCGAGCATCTTCCCGCCGAGTTGACCGAGCCGCGCGTCGTCACCCCGGGCCCGTCAGCCGGCTGACCCGACAAAGCAGCTACGATTCGTCCCGTGAAGTGGCTCGGTCGCCTGGTGCGGCGCCGCCGCGCGGAGCTGGAAACGCTTCCACTGGGGGTGGACGGGGAGCTTCCCTGGCACTGCTCGGTCCCCGAAGCGAGGCGGCTGCTGCGCAGTCTCGGCGCCCTGTCGTTGGACGTCGACGGTCACCCGACCGCGCGCCTGCGGTGGGGCGACCTGACCGTGCGCGCCGTGCTTGAGTTCGTCGCCGGGGTCTACGTCGAGGGCGGCACATGGCTGCCCGATCAGCCCGACGCCGAGTTCTATACGCGCGCCGGCCTCAAGGTCCGGATGGAGCCGCGGCTGCGCGCCGCCAACGTGCACTTCCCGTTCCGCAACCGCCGGGGGAACTGGGCCAAGACCCTGGAGCTCCTGGGCAAGCCGCGCGAGCGGCTCAAGGACGGCAGCTGGTCCTGGGACTGGCCGACCATGTCGGTGCGCTTCACCGACGCCGACCCCTCGGACGACGAGAGCGTCGAGTGGCTGCGCTTCGCCGCCCCCTCCAGCAGCCGGGTCCTGGAGATCCGCAACCAGTCGTCGCTGGAGCTGTACGACAAGGTCAAGGTGCGGGTCGACTTCGAGGCCGGCCACTGGCAGATGGGCGACGCGCCGCGGATCCACGGGGTGCCGACCCGACTGCACTGGGACGCCCCGAGCGGCGAGCCGCTCCTCGTGACCGTCGAAGCGGGCGGGCGCGAGGTCAACGTCGAGGTGCCCCCCACCGTCAACAAGGTGGTCCTCACCAACGCGAGCGGGGGCGGCGTGCGGGTGGTCGTCTGAACGGGACAGGCAGGAGGGGGCTACTGCCCCAGCGGCTTGAACTGGATCTGCACCCACACGACGATGTTCGCGTCCAGGCGGCGGTTCTTGAGGCGCTCCCGGGGTGGGAACACCAGCGCCTCCATGATCGCGTCCATCGCGGCGACGAGCTCGGTGTCCGCCATCGTGCTGACCGGGGTGGAGACCTCGACGATGGCCCCCTCGGGGTCGACCACCAGCTTGTAGGTCATCTCCCCGGAGACCGACGGAGACTCGGCGAGCCGCTGGGCGTACAGCAGCTTCAGCGGCGGGAGGTGGGGGCTGATCAGGCCGGCGACCGACTCCTTGGTCGTCTCCGGGAGCGCCGTCGGCTCGTGCCCGGTCGAGTCGAACCACTCGACGGCGGTGCGGCCGATCGCGATCGCGGCGACCCGACCGATGACGGGCTTGGGGGCCTCGCCCTGCTTCTTCTCCTTCAGGAGCATCTTGTTCTGGGTCCAGCCGCGCACCTGGCCGCCGGCCCAGATCGACTCGATCTCGACCCAGTTGCCGTTGTCGCCGACGACGTTGACCCACGCGCCGGGGGGCACCGAGCCGAACGGGTCGCCCTTCTCTTCCTGGGCGATCTCCGCCGGCTTGTCGCCCAGCTGGCGGGTGCCGACCGCGCGGGTGGTCGGGGCGGGCACGCCCTTGACCGGGTCCCAGCCCTTCTCGGGGGGCTCCTCGGCCCGCCAGTCGAGGTCGGTGACCCAGCCCTCGACCCACATGTGGGGGCCGACCAGCCGGATCTTCGCCTCGAACTCCCGGGCCTCTACGATCTCGAGCAGCAGGCTGCCCATCGCCGGGTCGAGCAGCAGGTCCTCGACCCGGAACAGCGGCGAGCCGACCTCCGCGCGCACGTCGTACCCGCCGGGGCGGCGGGTCAGGGTGACGTCGCCGGGGGGCAGCGGGCGGGTCGCCTCGGGCCAACCGGCGTCCGGCCCGAACTCGGGGTCCGGCTCGGGCCAGGACGACGCCCAGTAGATCTCGTCCTCCTCGACCAGGAAGATCGGGTGGGCGCGCCCCTCGAGCAGCTTGACGAGCCACCGGTCGTCGGCCGACCGCTTCACGATCGTCACCACCGCGCCCGACAGCGCGACCCCGTGGGGATCGTGCGACGGCTCGAGCCGCATCTCGACGTCGTCCACCAGGATGCGGGCCAGCGCCCTGTCCTCGACGTCGACCTCGCCCGAGAAGCCGGGGCTCTTGACCCAGATCCGCGTGCGGTCGTCCCCTCGCTCCATCACCGCGTAGCAGCTGCGGGCGTGCAGCCAGCCGAGCCGGTCCTGGGTGCCGGGCGCGTAGAACGGGGTGTCGTCCGCGGCGATGCAGACCTCCTCGTCGGCGAGCGCGGGGCTCGCGGCGAGCACCGAGACGAGCACCAGCGCCGCCACGATCGACAGACGTCGCACGATCAGACCTCCCTCAGGCGCGGCATCAGCTCCACGAAGTTGCAGGGCCGATACCGGATGTCCAGCTGGGTCGCGAGGATTCCGTCCCACGCGTCCTTGCACGCCCCTGTCGAACCGGGCAGAGCGAAGATCAGGGTCGCGTCGGCCAGGCCGGCGAGGGCGCGGGACTGGATCGTGGAGGTGCCGATCTTCTCCAGGCTGATCCAGCGGAACATCTCGCCGAAGCCCGGAATCTCCTTGTCGATGACCGCTCGCACCGCCTCTGGCGTCACGTCCCGCCCCGTGATCCCGGTGCCGCCGGTGGCGAGCACCACGTCGACGTCGTCGTCGGCGACCCAGGCGCGGAGCTGGTCGGAGATCTGCTCCGCGACGTCGGGGATGATCACCTTGGTGACGATGCGGTGGCCGGCGTCGCTCGCGCGTTTGACCAGCGTCGCGCCGGACTTGTCGGTCTCCTCGGTGCGCGTGTCGGAGACGGTCAGCACTGCGATGCCGACCGGACGGAACTCGATGCTCGTGTCGATACCCATGGCGGCGCGAGGTTAACCTGTTCGGCGCATGCGGGCGCTGCTCCTGAGCTTGATCGCGTCGATCGCCCTGGCGGGACCGGCCGCCGCGGCCGATGTGCGCGTCGCCGTCCTCGAGTTCACCAACGCCAGCGCCGACGCCGAGCTCGCCCCCCTGGGCAAGGGGCTGCAGTCGATGTTGACGACCGACCTGGCCGGGATCGAAGCGGTCGACCTGGTGGAGCGAGCCCGGCTGACCGAGATCCGGACCGAGATCGACCTGGGCCAGTCCGCCTACGTCGACCCCGAGACCGCCGTCCGCATGGGCAAGCTCGCCGGGGCGACCCACCTGCTGACCGGCTCGTTCACCGTCGTCGGCGCCCAGATGCGGCTGGACGCGCGGCTGTTCGGGGTCCAGGACGGCGCGGTCCTGCTGGGCGAAGAGATCACCGGGGAGACCGAGGCGTTCTTCGAGCTGGAGAAGGAGCTGGTCCGCAAGCTGGTGTCGGCGCTGGGGCTGCAGCTGGCGGCCCGGGAGCGCGCCGCGGTGGCCCGCATCCACACCGCCGACTTCGAGGCGTTCTCGTCGTTCTCCCGGGGCATCGACCTGTTCGACCGCGAGGCCTACGACGACGCGGTCGAGCAGCTGCGCGACGCGACCAGCCGCGACGAGGACTTCAAGCTCGCGCGGGTCACCCTGCAGGAGTACGAGCGGATCATCGGCGAGCTGCGCTCCCGCCGGGACGAGCTGTCCGCCGCGCGCGACCAGATGGAGCGGCTCGAGAAGCTGGCCGAGGCCCAGGCCGAGGCGGCCGTGGTGGAGAAGCTGTTCGAGATCGCGGGGCGGACCGGCAGCCAGCACCAGCGCGAGCGGCTGACCGCCAAGTACCTGCTCGCCGTCGCCTACGGGAACATCGGCAGCCGCAAGAGCAAGCTGCTGGAGCTCCGCCAGGTCGAGGACCAGTGGGCGATGCTGCGCACGGCCGACACCTTCGCCGCCTCCTACTTCAGCGAGGCGCTGCCGCTGTGGCCGGCCCTGCCGCTGGTCGTCGATGACGGCTTCTACCGGTCCCTGCCCGAGCTCGCTTCCTTCGACGCCGACTTCGCCGAGGCGGTCGAGCACCTGTGGGAGTACGGCGCCGACTACCCCGAGAATCGACGCAACTACCTGACGTCGCCGCTGCGCTGGCCGTGGCAGATGTCCGGTCTGCTGCACCTGACCGTCGCCGAGGAGGTCGCCCTGCGGGAGACGTTCATCGACCGGGGAGCGCAGTTGGACCCGGGGGACTTCTGGCGCAGGGAGCAGGCCGAGTCGATGGTCGAGGACTACCGCAGGGTGCTCCGGCTGGACGAAGCGACCGCGCTGCTGACCCGCGACGCCGCGGGCGAGGACAACCCCCACGTGCTGGAGGGGATCGCCCGCCAGGTCGAACACAACCGGGACTTCCAGGCGCTCCTGGAGCAGGCGAAGGACAAAGCCCGGATGGCCGAGTGGATCATGCTCGCCCAGGCCGCGGACTGGTCCCGCGGGCCGATCGTCAAGCAGGGGGAGGACCACTTCAGCGGCGCCGGGCTGGACGAGGAAGGGCTGGCGCTGCTCGACCGGGTCCGCAAGCGAGGCTTCGACGACAGCAAGCACCTGCTCATCGGCCCCCACCCGACCTGGACGCTCCAGGCCCCCTGGTGGCTGCGCACCGGCCCCCGCACCGATCCGCGCCAGGCGGAGCAGCTGCGCTACTACAAGGACAAGCCGAGCAACGACGAGACCGACACGGTCGTGCTGTTCGACGGCGTGCCGCGCGCGGACCTGGAGGCGCGGTTCGAGCTCGGCTTCGACCGGCCCGACGACCTCGGCAACAGCCGGATCGCGAGCGGGGGCTGGGTCGACGGCAGGCCGATCGTCGGCTTCGTGTTCGGCGTGCGGGACGTCCGCGTCAAGAAGCAGGAGGACGCCAGCGGCGAGCGCGTCATCGTGCGGCCGACGACCCAGTGGATGGTCCGGTTCGACGCCGACGCCGTGCGGCTGGTGCGCATGGTCGAGACGGTGCGCGGCAGCTACGAGCGAAAGGACGGCTGGGACGAGCAGCTGATCGGCGAGAGCCGCCACAAGTGGGGACGCGGCCCGTCGAAGGTCACGGTCGCGGTCAGCGACGCCGGCGTCGTGGTGACGGTCGACGGCAAGCGCCACCGGTTCGACGCGCCGGCGGAGCGGACGGGCTTCTACGGCCTGCAGATCCGGGGGATCGGCTTCGCGGAGGTGGCGCGCGTCAGGATCGACGGCCGCTGAGGCGCGGCGCCTACTTCTTCTTGCCGAACACCCGCCCGAGCATGCCGCTGGGCTTGCCGTGTCGGCCGCTGCTGCCGCGCTTGCCCTCGATCCGGATCGACGGCGTCGCGCCCTTGCCCTCGCCGCTGGTCTTCCACCCGCCGAACCGGCTGCGGCGCCGGCCCCGCTCGACGTCGCCGTCCTTGCCGGTCAGCCACAGCACCTCGGCGAACAGGGGGTGGTCGGCCAGGGGCCGCCACCGCTCGTCCGTCCCCTTGTACTCGCAGCGGGCGTGCAGGTCGCCTTCGTAGAGGCGCTGCCGGATCGAGAAGATGTCGAACGTTCCCAGCTCCAGGCCGGTCGGCTCGCGAATGACCAGTTCGATCTCCGGGCGTTCCACGACGCGTATGGTACCGCGGCATGGCAGCTCGCAGCGACTCCGTCGTCATTGGCACCGCCGGTCACATCGATCACGGCAAGACGACGCTGGTGCGCGCGCTCACCGGCGTCGACACGGATCGGCTCGACGAGGAGAAGCGCCGCGGCATCACCATCGTGCTCGGTTTCGCCCCCCTGGAGCTCCCGGGAGGCCGGCTCGCCGGCGTCGTGGACGTGCCCGGCCACCACCGCTTCGTGCGCACGATGGTCGCCGGAGCGGGGGGCGTGGACGTCGGGCTGCTGGTGGTCTCCGCCGAGGAAGGGGTCATGCCCCAGACGCGGGAGCACCTCGACGTGCTCCAGCTGCTGGGGGTGCCCGAGCTGGTCGTGGGGCTGACCCGCGCCGACCTGGTCGACGAGGAGATGCTGGAGCTCGCCGAGCTCGACGTACGCGAGCTCCTGGAGGCGAGCCCCTGGGCCGACGCGCCGGTGCTCGCCTGCTCGGGCCTGACCGGCGAGGGCGTGGACGCGGTTCGGCAGGCGCTGAGCGACGCGGCGGATCGGCTGGAGGCGCGACCGAGCACGCCGGTGTTCCGGCTGCCCGTCGACCGGAGCTTCTCGATCCGCGGCTTCGGCACGGTGGTCACCGGGACCACCCGCGACGGCCAGCTGAGCCCCGGCGACACGCTCGAGGTGCTGCCCGGCCGCAAGTCCGTCCGGATCCGCGGCGTCCAGGTGCACGGTGAGGACGCCACGGCGGTGGGTCGGGGGTCCCGCGTCGCCCTCAACCTGCAGGGCACCGCTGCGGCCGACGTCCCCGCCGGCTCCTGGCTGGCGACGCCCCGGGCGCTCGCCTGCGGCGACCGGCTGGACGTGCGCTTCGACCTGCTGCCCGACGCTCCCCGCCCCCTCCCCAACAACGCCCGCGTCCGGTTCCTGTGCGGCACCGCGGAGCGGATCGCGGTGGCGCGGCTGATGGACCCGGCCGGCGGGCCGGCCCCCGAGCTCGTGCTCCCGGGGGAGTCAGCGATGGCCCAGTTGGCGCTCGATGAGGAGATGGGCGCGATGGCGGGGGACCGGTTCGTGCTCCGGGCGGAGTCGCCGATGGTGACGATCGGCGGGGGGCTGGTGCTCGACCCCGAGCCTCCGCTGCTGCGACGTCGGGAGCGCGGCGCCGCGGCCGAGCTGCACTCGGTGCTCGGGGACCCGGACGCGACGCCGCAGGACCGCCTCGTGGCGATCCTGAAGCGCGCGGCGGGCCGGGCGGTGGACCTTCACGAGCTCCGACGACGGCTCCCCGCGGGCCTGGGCGACATCTCCGAGGCCGGGCGGGCCGCGGTCGAGGCGGGGGACGCCGCGGCGCTCGGCTCGGAGCCGCCGTCGTGGGTGTGGACCGGGGTGGCCGCGCTGCGCTGGGCCGGACCGACCGCGGACGCGGTGGATCAACATCACCGGGAGCACCCGCTCCTGGCCGGCCCGAAGCTGGCCGAGGTGCGCCAGGCGCTGGTGCCGCCGCCCACGGACCGTGCGTTCGCCGCCCTCCTCCCGGCCCTCTGCGAGGCGGCCGGCGTCGCGCGGCGGGGGGACCGGCTCGCTCGCCCGGACCACGCCCCGGAGCCGGACGCAGCGGGGCGCGGGGAGCTCGACAAGCTGGTCGCGGCGCTCGCCGCCGGGGGGGCCCACCCGCCGCCGCTGTCGGAGGTGGCGCTGGGGTTGGACCTGCCGCCGGACGCGTTGGCGTGGCTGCTCGACCGGGGCGAGCTGATCCGGGTGACCGACGACTTCTACATCGCCCGGGAGCCGTACCGGGCCCTCGTCCGACGCCTCGTCGAGTACATGCGGGGGGCGCCGGGCGGCGTGCTGACGCCCGGGGCGTTCAAGGAGATCACGGGGCTGTCGCGTCGCCACGCGATGCCGTTCCTGGAGTTCCTGGACCGACAGCGCCTCACGAGCCGAACGGGCGCCGGTCGGGTCCTGAGGGACCTGCCGTCCTGGCTCGAACCGTAGAGAAGGCGGTCGCACCGCCGCCCGATCAGTGGTTTCGCCCTGCGTGGTAGCCTCACACGTCCACCGTCACGCACGACTCTCACGAGTCCAGGGCGGACGGAAGGAGCTGGAGCCGATGCGATCAAAACTGATGCAGTTGCTGCTGGGGGTTGGGATCTGCCTGGGAGTCGCGGCCGCACCCGCCGCCGCCCTCGCCCAGGACGAGGGGATCCTCGAGGTGAAGTGCAACGTCGATGGAGCGACCGTCTTCGTCGACGGTGAGCTGCTCGGCGAAGCGCCGGTCACCGAGATCATCCCCGCCGGAACCCACGTCATCCGGGTCGAGCGACCCGCCTACGCAACGCACGAGGAGACGGTGGATCTCCCCGCCGACGCCGCCGTGGAGGTCATCGCGACGATGCAGCGGGTGCTCCCGGGCCTGAGCATCGAGGTCGACGTCGCGTCGGCGAAGGTGTTCCTGGACGGGAAGGAGGTCGGCGTCGGCAGCGTCGTCGTCGACCCGACGACCCTGGGGACCCACGAGCTGATCGTCGACGGCGGCGACTTCGGTCGCTACGAGGGCGAGCTGCAGGTCCGCGACACGGTGCTGCGGTCGGTGCAGGTCAAGCTCCGGGGCACGCTCGGCAGCGTCGCCGTCAACAGTGATCCCGAAGGCGCCCGCGTCGAGCTCGACGGCAAGGACTACGGCCTCACCCCGACCACCATCGACCCGGTCAAGCCCGGCAGCCACGGCGTGCGCATCAGCAAGGAAGGCCACAGCGACGTGCTGCAGGCCGTCGTCGTCGAGCCCGGCGAGCCGGCCAGCCTGGACGCGGTGCTGGTCACCGAAGGCGGCACGCTCGACATCCGGCCCAACCCCTCCAACGCGACCGTCTACGTCAACGGCGTCGAGATCGGCACCGGACGCCAGGTCATCGGCCCCCTCAAGCCGGGCATGTACTCGGTGCGCGCGACGGCGGTCGGCCACACCGACTTCATCTCTCCCGCGCAGGTCGAGGCCGACGGCAAGTCGGTCGTCGTCGCGCGGCTGCAGTCGTTCGACTACGACGGCCCCGGCAGCGGGCGGGCGACCACCGGCAAGCCGGTCCACAAGCGCCCCGGCTTCTGGGCCGCGATCGGTGGCGGCGCCGCCGCTGTGGTCGCCGGCGTCGTCGTCGCGGCGGCCGTCTCGAGCCAGCCGGCCAACAACGACCCCCGGGTGATCCCGGGCATCGAACCTCCGGACACCACCTACGCGTGGACGCTGCCATGAGGACGCTGAAGCTGATGCACCGCTGGACCTGGCTGCGCGCCGCGCTGACCCTGTCACCCCTCCTGCTGCTCACCGCCTGCCCACCGGGCGACGACGACGACAGCACCGTCGTGATCATCGACGGCGAGTGCGCGTGGGTCGAGATCGACGTCGCGACCGCAGACTTCGACGCGCTCTCCGAGGCCGCCGACACCGTGGTGGTGGTGCTCGAGCCCGACCGCGAGCTGGTGGACTCCGATGGCGAGCCCTTCCCCGTCGGTGACCTCCCGGGCGTCCCCATCGAGGTGTACGACAACGGCGGCGACGACTTCCTCGACCTGCGTGTGACGGTCGACCTCGCGGGCGAGACCTCGATCCCCACGATGGCCATCGGCCTGGGTGAAAACGTGCCCGTCACGTTCGCGGTGCACGCCACCGCCCACGACGCCGACGGCGAGGAGATCGCCGAGTCGTCCCCCGCGTCGGTGACCGCCGACGAGTGCGGTGTCTTCCAGGTGACGGTCGACGACCTCGACTACGAGGAGCCGACTCCGCCCGACGCGACCTGCGACGACGGGTTCGACAACGACTTCGACGGCTGGACCGATCTGGACGATCCGGGCTGTTCGGGCGAAGCCACCGCGGAGGAAGAGGACGGCTTCAGCGGCAACTACGAGTGCAACGACAACGAGGACAACGACAACGACGGTGACGTCGACTCCGCCGACTCCGACTGCGTCGACGGCTACACGGACGACGAGGGCGAGCCGCCGGTGCCCGAGTGTGACGACGGCGCCGACAACGACGGCGACGGCTGGGTCGACCTCGACGACGCCAACTGCGGCAGCGCGGCCGACAACGACGAGAGCGGACCCAGCTCGCAGCAATGCAGCGACGGGGCGGACAACGACGGCGACGGGCTCGCCGACGCCGACGACCCCGACTGCGAGAACGGGCTCGACAACTCCGAAGCGGAGGACGTCGCGGCGTGTTCGGACGGCGAGGACAACGACGGGGACAGCTGGATCGACCTGGCCGACCCCGGCTGCGCCGACGCGGCGGACGACAACGAGGCCAACGTCGGCACCACCGAGTGCAACGACCTGCTCGACAACGACGGCGACGGCCTCGTCGACGCCGACGATCCCGACTGCGAGGACGCGCTGACCGCCACCGAGGAGCCGCCGCCCTGCAACGACGGCGAGGACAACGACGGCGACGGCTGGACCGACGCGGCCGATCCCGACTGCGACGTCGGCGACGAGGAGGTCGGCTTCGGCACGACGGAGTGCAACAACGACACGGACGACGACGGCGACAGCTTGGTCGACGCGGACGACCCCGACTGCCTCGACGCGGCGGACGACGCCGAGCTGGCGTCGTGCGACAACGGCGCGGACGACGACGGGGACGGCTGGACCGACCTGGACGACCCGGGCTGCGACGACGAGCTCGACGACGACGAGACCGACGACGGCTCCGACGAGTGCAACGACCCCCAGGACAACGACGGCGACGCTGACGTCGACGCGGACGACGCGGACTGCGACGACGGCGCCGACTCGGAGACGGCCGAGTGCGGCGACTCCGAGGACAACGACGGCGACGGCTGGACCGACGCGGCCGATCCCGGCTGCGTCGACGCGGACGACGACGACGAGGAAGACCTGGGCGAGACCGAGTGCAGCGACGGCGTCGACAACGACGGCGACACGCTGGTGGACGCCGACGACCTCGAATGCGACGACGGCCTGGACGACAGCGAAGAGGTGGCGTGCGCCAACTCCGTCGACGACGACGCCGACGGCTGGACCGACCTCGCCGACCCGGGCTGCGCCGACGCAGCGGACGACGACGAGGGTGGCTTCGAGGCGATCAGCGAGTGCACCGACGGCACGGACAACGACGGCAACGGCGACGTCGACGCGGACGATCCGAACTGCGACGACGCCGGCGACGACGCCGAGACGGCCGCCTGCGCCGACGGCGATGACAACGACGGCGACGGCTGGATCGACCTGGGCGATCCCGGCTGCGCGGACGCGGACGACGACGACGAGGTGGACGCCGGCTCGACCGAGTGCACCGACGGCATCGACAACGACGACGACGGCGCGATCGACCTCGCGGACCCTGACTGCGACGACGGCCTGGACGACGCCGAGCTGGCCCAGTGCGCCAACGGGGAAGACGACGACGGCGACGGCTGGACGGACGAGGACGACACCGGCTGCGCCGACAGCGCCGACAACGACGAGAGCGACGGCGCGGTGACCGAGTGCAGCGACGGCATCGACAACGACGGCGACGGCGACGTCGACGACGACGACCCCGACTGCGACGACGGCTTCGACGACGACGAGACCGCCGCGGACTGCGACAACGGGCTGGACGACGACGGCGACGGATGGATCGACCTCGCGGATCCCGGCTGCGCCAACGACGAGACCGGGCAGGACGAGGTCCTGGTCAGCGGCTTCGCGTGCAACGACGGCAGCGACAACGACGGCGACTTCGCCATCGACAGCCTGGATGCCGACTGCGTGGACGGGTACGACGACAACGAGTCCGTGGCCGAGTGCGGCAACGGCACCGACGACGACGGCGACGGCTGGACCGACCTCGCCGACCCGGGCTGCGACGACGCCCAGGACGAGGACGAGGACGGGTTCGACAGCACCCTGCAGTGCAACGACGGCGAGGACAACGACGCCGACGGCCTGGCCGACGGCGACGACCCCCAGTGCACGGACGCGCTGGCCGCCTCGGAGACCGAGGACCCGTGCACCGACGGCGAGGACAACGACGGCGACGGCTACGCCGACGCGGACGACCCCGACTGCGCCATCGACGGCGGGCCCGAGACCGGCGTGGACGAGGACGTCGAGTGCAACGACGGTGAGGACAACGACGGCGACGGGCAGACCGACGCGGACGACCCGGAGTGCGACGACGCGTACGACGGCTCCGAGACGAGCGCCGACCCGGACGACTGCGACGACGGGCTCGACAGCGACGGCGACCTCTGGATCGACGGGCTCGACCCGGACTGCGCCGTCTCGCCGTACGACGAGGTGGGCATCGGCACCACGGCGTGCAACGACGGCGCGGACAACGACGGCGACTTCGCGATCGACTTCCTGGACGCCCAGTGCGACGACGGCGCGGACGACCTCGAGGACGTGGCCGACTGCAGCGACGGGCTCGACAACGACTCCGACGGCTGGGTCGACGGCGACGATCCCGACTGCGTCGGCGGCGGGCAGGTGGAGCTCGGCTTCGGCACCACGAAGTGCAACAACGGCAGCGACGACGACAGCGACACGCTGGTCGACGCGGACGACCCCGAGTGCGACGACGGCACGGACGGCAGCGAGCTGGACGGCGACGCCGACGACTGCAACAACGAGGCGGACGACGACGGCGACGGCTGGATCGACGGCGACGACCCCGAGTGCCTGGTCGCCCCGTTCAACGAGGCGGGGGTCGCGGGCTCGACCGAGTGCGACAACGGCGTCGATGACGACGGCGAGGGCGACGTCGACGGGCTCGACCCCGACTGCGCCGATCCGGACGACGACAGCGAGGCGCCGCTCTGCGACAACGGCGTCGACGACGACGGCGACGGCTGGACGGACCTGGACGACCCCGGCTGCATCGGCGACCCGGACCACGACACCGAGGGCGGGTTCGGCAGCGGCGCGTGCAACGACGGGATCGACAACGACGACGACGGTGAGACGGACGGAGACGACGAGGGCTGCGAGGACGCGTTCGACTCGTACGAGGGCTCGGTCGCGGGCGACGTCGTGATCACCGAGGTGATGCAGGCCCCGGCCGCGGTCGCCGACGTCGCGGGCGAGTGGTTCGAGGTCTACAACACCACCGGCGAGGACATCGACATCGACGGCTGGACGATCTCGGACGACGGGACCGACAGCCACGTCATCGACAACGGGGGCCCCCTGGTGGTGCCCGCCGGCGACTACCTGGTGCTCGCGCGCAACGACGACGACCTGACCAACGGCGGCGTCGCCGACGCCTACGAGTACTCCGGGTTCATCCTGGCCGACGACGCGGACGAGATCGTGCTGAGCGAGCCGGGCGGCGACGAGATCGCGCGGATCGACTACGACGGCGCGGGGGACTGGCCGGGGCCGACGGGGGCGTCGATGGTGTTCCAGGGGGCGGTGACGCCCGATCCGTCGCTGTACGACGACGGGACCTTCTGGTGCGCCTCGTCGTCGGCGTTCGGTGACGGCGACCTCGGCACGCCGGGCGACGCCAACGACGCCTGCGCGCCGTAGCACCCCGGGGCCCGTAGACACGGGTTGAAGCTCCGCTATCCTCCGCCGCTCCCACTCGGCGGAGGTTTCCGAGCATGACTTCAGCAGCACCCTTCTGGACCCGAACCCACTCCTGCGGCGAGCTCCGTGAGGGCGACGCCGGCAGCGACGTCGTGCTCAACGGCTGGGTGGAGCGGGCGCGCAACCTCGGGGGGTTGGTGTTCGTGGACGTGCGCGACCGGTACGGCCTGACCCAGGTGCTGTTCGACCCCGAGTCGGTGGACGCGGGCACGTACGACACGGCCGGCGGGCTGCGGGCCGAGTCGGTCATCGCGGTCGCGGGCCAGGTCGGTGTGCGCCAGCAGCCGAACGACCGGATCCCGACGGGGCAGATCGAGATCATGGCCTCCCGGCTCCAGGTCCTGACCCGCTCGGAGCCGCTGCCGATCGCGCTGAGCGGCAAGAACGAGGCGTCGGAGGAGCTGAAGCTGAAGCACCGCTACCTGGAGCTTCGCCAGGCGAGCCTGCAGAAGAAGATCCTGCTCCGTCACCGGGTGACGATGGCGACGCGCAACTACTTCGACGAGCACGGCTTCGTGGACGTCGAGACGCCGATCCTGACGAAGTCGACGCCCGAAGGCGCGCGCGACTACCTGGTCCCCTCGCGGGTGCACCCGGGCAGCTTCTTCGCGCTGCCCCAGAGCCCGCAGCTGTTCAAGCAGATCCTGATGATCGCGGGCTACGACAAGTACATGCAGATCGCCCGGTGCTTCCGGGACGAGGACCTGCGGGCGGACCGGCAGCCGGAGTTCACCCAGGTCGACATCGAGATGGCGTTCGTCACCAAGGACATCCTGTTCCCGCTGCTGGAGCGGTGGGTCGCGGGGCTCTGGAAGGAGTTCGCGGGGGTCGAGGTGCCGCTGCCGCTGCCGCAGATCCGCTACGCCGACGCGATGGAGGAGTACGGGATCGACCGGCCGGACCTGCGGTTCGGCCTGAAGTTGGCGACGGTCTCCGACATCGTCGAGGGCACGGACGCCGCGCCGCTGGCCAACGCCCTGGCGCTCGAGGACGGCACGATCAAGGCGCTGTTCCTGCCGGGTGACCCCGGGCAGCTGTCGCGCAAGAAGCTGGACAAGTTGACGGAGATCGCCCGCCAGTTCGGGCTGGGCGGCCTGCTGTGGGGCAAGGTGACCGCGGACGGCGCGAGCGGCGCGGCGGGCAAGTTCCTGAGCGAGGAGCAGCGGGGCGCGATCATCGGCCGGCTGGCCGAGCGCAACGGGTTCGACCCCGGCAGCACGGGCATCCTGATGGTCAGCGCGGGGCGCGTCGGCCAGGTCAACGACGCCCTGTCGCGGATCCGCCTGGCGGTCGCGTCGGACCTGGAGCTGGTCGAAGAGGGCGCCTTCGCGTTCGCCTGGGTGGTGGACTTCCCGGCCTTCGGCTGGAACGAGGACGAGGAGCGGTGGGACCCGCTGCACCACCCGTTCACGTCGCCGATCCCCGAGCACATGGACCGGGTCGCGAGCGACCCCGGCGGGGTGCTCACGGACGCGTACGACATGATCTGCAACGGCTACGAGCTGGGCGGCGGCTCGATCCGGATCCACGACCCGGCGGTGCAGTCGGCGGTGTTCGAGGCGATCGGGCTGACGGAGGAGGAGGCGCGGACGAAGTTCGGCTTCCTGCTCGACGCGCTGTCCTACGGCGCCCCGCCCCACGGCGGCATCGCGTTCGGCCTGGACCGGATCGTGATGCTGCTCGCCGGCACGGAGGCGATCCGCGAGGTCATCGCGTTCCCGAAGACGCAGCGCGCGTCCTGCCTGATGACGGAGGCCCCCAGCGGGGTGGACGCCGCCCAGATGGCGGAGCTGCACCTGTCTTCGACGGCCGGCGAGCCGCCGGAGGGGGCCAGCCGGCTCGACCTCCTGTTCCCGGACGACGCCTGATGGGCCGACGGACGCTGCTCTGCCCGACCTGCAGGTCGGTGGTGCCGACGGCCGACGGCCTGCGCCCCAGCCAGTTCCCCTTCTGCAGCGAGCGCTGCAAGCAGGTCGACCTTGGGAAGTGGTTCGCGGAGGAGTTCGTCGCGCCGACGCCCATCGGCCCCGACGATCACGAAGCGATCGAGCAGGTCATCGCGGCGCGAACGCCGGAGTCGTAGTCCCCCACGTTCTCAGGGTCCCCGGTGCGCGCGGCCTGACCGAAACGCCCAACATGAGCCATGTCCACCGCTCCAGGCAGGGACAACCGGACTGAAACCCCCAACATGAGCCATGTCCACCGCTCCAGGCAGGGTCAACCGGACTGAAACCCCCAACATGAGCCATGTCCCCCGCTTCGGGCAGGGTCAACC
>CAYQEG010000068.1:0-35082 GCA_964416435.1 uncultured Rickettsiales bacterium | reverse complement strand
GGGGGGGGGGGGGGGGGGGGGGGGGGGGGGGGGGGGGGGGGGGGGGGGGCCCACGGCCGGGGTCCTCGGCTCGGGGGTGGGCGTCGGCTCGGGGCGTGGCGTCGGGGTCGGATCGGCGCGACTGGTGCGACCGTCGACCCGCGGGGTCGGCGTCTCGGCAGGAGCCGGGGGGGGGGGCTCCGCCGTGCTGGTGGCGTCGAGCACGCCGGGCTCGCCTGCGGTCGGCTGGATCGCCTGCGCGTCGTCGCCCCGCTCGGGCTCGTCGTGCTCCTGCACCTCGACCGGCGGGGCGGTCTCCACCCGCGTCGGGACGTCCTCCTCGGGCGGGACCTGCAGCGAGGCCTCCGGATCCGGGCTGAACACATTGCGGAACGCGAAGATCACGACACAGACGATCACCGCGGCGGCGATGACGCCCCACGGGGAGCCTTCGTCGTCCGGGCGGGCGAGGGGCGCCGCGGCGGGACCCGGCCGGAGCCGGGGGTGGCTGGAGGTCAACGCCGGCTCGGGGGCCGAGTCCGGCTCGGGGGGCGCGGCCGGCAGGTCCGGCGCGGTCGTCCGGTCTTCGGTGAGCTCCTCGGGCGCCTCGTCGGGCGCCGGCATGGAGAGCGCCGTCTCCTCCGCGGAGGTGGCCGGCGTCGGTCCGTCGGGCACCGGCACGTTGGGGTCGGGGAGGGAGAGGCTGGTCTCTTCCGCGGTGCTGGTCGGCGTCTTGGTGTGGGTGATCGGCACCGGGACGTGCGGTTCGGGCAGCGGCAGGTCGTCGGCCGTGTCCAGTTCGAGGGACGGGAGGTCGCCGGCCGACTCGACGAAGTCGTCGAGGGAGTCGCCCAGGGCGAGGCGGTCGTCCGGGGGCGGTTCGGGCACGACCGGGCTGTCGGCGGTCGCGGCGGCGGCCGGCGCTTCGGGCTCGGACTCGGGCTCGGGCTCGGGCTCGGGCTCGGGCTCGGGCGGCGGCGGAGCCTCGTCGGGCGCCTCGTCGAGCGCCGCGTCGGGGCCGGGCTTCGGCCACTCCGCCGTCGGTCGACCGTCCTCGATCTCCGGCTGCGCCGCCAACTCGCCCGGGCTCGGCGCGAACGCCTGGAGCGACGGGTCGGTCGACACGAACGGGGACTCCGCGACTCCCCCCTGGACCTCCACCCGGACGCGGCCGGCGCGTCGCTTGGGCGCCAACGCCCCGAACGGATCGGAGACGACGTCGCCGGTGATCGGGCCCGGCATGGGTCGCGGCTCGGCCGACTCGATCGTCGCCGACGGAGGCTCGACCGGCTGGGTCGGGATCGCGTCGGGGTTCCCGAGCATCGGGATGGTCATGTCGTCCTCGCCGAACGACTCGTCCTCCTGCTTGAGCTGCGCCGGCTCGCGCCGGTCTCCGGGCTTGCGGCCCCAGTCGTCGACCGGGGTCACGCCGTGCCCCGCCCTCATCCGCGGGATCCCGACCGCGGCGGCCGACTCCTCGGGGGGCGGCGGCGCGGTAGGTCGCGCCAACGGGCCCTGCCCCCGACGCCCCAGCTGCCGCGGGAAGACCCGCCACAGCTCCTCCTGCAGGAGCCGCGGGTCGTCGATGACGCCGCGGTTGAACATCAGCTCGGCGAGGTCGCGGCGGATGTCCCCGGCGCGGGCGTAGCGGGAGTCGAGGTGGCCGGCGAGGCAGCGCTGGATGATGCGAACGAGGTCCCGCGGCGCGTCCGATCGGAGGTCCAGCGGGTTGCGCGGGTTCGCGGCCACCACCGCTTCCATCGTCTGGTAGTCGGTGCTGCCGAGGAACGGGTTGCGGCCCGTGACCATCTCGTAGAGCACCACCCCCAGGCCGAAGATGTCCGACCGGTGGTCGAGCTCCTGGCCGGTCAGCTGCTCCGGGGACATGTAGGCGTACTTGCCGCGGACCACGCCGGGGCGGCTCTTGCTCAGGCGCTGCTGGTACTTGGCGACCCCGAAGTCGGTCAGCTTGACCTCGCCGTCGACCGACAGCAGCACGTTGGGGGGCGAGATGTCCCGGTGCACCAGGCGGAGGGAGCGCCCGCGCTCGTCCGTCCGGCTGTGGGCGTACTCCAGCGCCGCCGCGATGCGGGTGCCGATGTACAGCAGGGCGTCGAAGGTCAGCGGTTGGCCGGTCTTGCGCGCCGCGATCAGCAGCTTCTCCAGGTCCGGTCCGTCGACGTACTCCATCGCGATGAAGTGGTCGCCGTCATGCACGCCGAAGTCGAACACCTGGACGATGTTGGAGTGGCTCAGGGAGACGCTGATCCGGGCTTCGTCCTGGAACAGCTGGGCGAACTCCTCCAGGTCCTCGTAGATCGGCAGGATCTTCTTGATGACGACCTGCTTCTCGAAGCCCGCCGCCCCCTTGAGGACGCCCAGGTACACCTCCGCCATGCCACCCCGCGCGAGGAGGCGCACCAGGCGGTAGCGACCAAAGGACTTCCCTGACACGATCTGACGAATCCTACCGGGCCGAGCGCTGCGGGTCGGCCCCCCACCCCGGATCCGTCGTGCGGAACCTGATCATCGTCCTGTTCGCGGTCTCCCTCGCCGGTTGCGGTTTGCTCCGCCCGGCGGCGGACGAGGAGCCCGACGAGGCTCCGCCGGGCGGGCTGTCGGGCCGGATCACGTGGACCGGCGAGACCGCGGCCGCGCCGGACCCGGGCGCGGTGCCCGAGGCGTGTCGGCCCGCCGCGGACGCCCGCCTTGAGCTGGGCCCGGAGGGCGGGCTCGCCGGGGTGTTCGTCGCCGTTCCGGCTCTTCCGGCGACCGAAGCGCCGGCGCTCGACGTCGAGCTGCGGGCCAGGCGATGTCGGTTCGAGCCGCGGGTCGTGGTCGCCCAGCCCGGCGCGGCGCTGACCGTGCACAACGACGACGCGGTCCTGCACACGTTCCACCTCCGCCATCCCGGCGCGGGCGGCGGGTCGGTTCAGAACCTCGCGGTGCCGCCGGGGGCCGGTCCGCTCCGCGGGGTCGTCGACGGGGAGCTCGCCGTCGTCTCGGACTCGTGGCCCTGGATGTACGGAGCGGTGCTCGTGCCCGGGGACGTGCGGTGGACGGTCACCGACGCCGAAGGACGGTTCGAGCTGCCGGACCTGGCGCCGGGGGAGTGGCGGATCGAGCTGCGCCACCCCGCCGTGGGGACCGTGGTCGAGACCGTGACGGTGCCGGAGTCGGGACCGGCGAGCCTCTACGCGTCCTGGCCGTCGGGCTGAGGGCGCATCGAGTCGGGCAGACCGGTGCCGTCGACGAGATCGGCGCCGTCCAGGGCCATGTCGCGGACGAGGGAGGCCGCCGTCGCGGCGACCCGGTCGGCGATCCGGCCGGCGAGGTCGTGGGCGTCCCGCCGCTGCTCGGGGGTCAACGCCGCCAGAGCGTCGTCGTCGTCGGGGAGATCGCGCACGTGCGCCCACGCGCGGGCGAGCGCGTCGAGCAGGGCCTCGCTGGCCAAGGGCTAGCCGCGGAAGTCGACGACGAGGCGAACGACGGACTTGCCGACCCGGAGGTCGTCGCCGTCCTGGAACGCGAACTCGCTGAGGGGGCTGCCGTTGAGCAGGCTGCCGTTGGTCGAGTCGAGGTCGCGCACGCGGAACTCACCGCCGGCGAAGTAGATCATCGCGTGACGGGTGGAGACGCGAGGGTCGTCCAGCTCGAGCTGGCACTCGCCGTCCCGCCCGACGAAGGTGATCGGATCCTCGATGTGGATGACCTTGCCGGTGTCCGGCCCGGCGACGACCCGGAGGCTCGCGTCGAGCTCGTCCGGGATCTCCTGCACATCCCCGACTCGGAGGGGCTCGTCGATCAGGGTCTGGGCGTTGCTCATGGACTCGTCCTCCGATGGGGCGTCGGAACATAGCGGAGGGCGTCGGTCGGTTCAACGAGTGGCGGGGCACGAGTGCGCGGGCGGGCGATGAGGGCACCTTGCGGCCAGGCCCCCACGCCGGCATCCTTCTGCAACGCCGGTCACCAGCCGGCCGGAGATTCGATGGCAAATACGGTCCGCCACATCGCGATGTTCGTCGCCGCCCTGGCCCTGAGCGGGTGCAGCGGCGTGCTGAACATCTGGGGCGTCAACGTCCCGATCCCGGGCGGCCCGGGCGACGACGACGACAGCACCGGCGCGCCGGAGCTCGACTTCAGCCAGTACGACGGCATCGAATACATCAACCTCGACTGGACGCAGGACGCGGAGGAGGAGGGGCACTTCGACTGCCAGGAGCCGTTCGACGCGTTCGGCGCCAACTCCACCCTCGACGACGGCAACCTGTGCCCCCAGTGCGACGAGATCTGGACGATCACGCTGGTCGCCCAGGACGACGACCAGAGCTGCCTGCGTCAGGGCAGCGGCTTCGACGTGCCCGGCAGCTACGTGCGCCGCATCGGGATCGAGTTCGTCAACGCGATCGACTTCGTCGTGTGGCGCAACTCCGAGGACGAGGACTTCGCCCTGAACGAGGTCGGCATCGGCGCGTTCCTGGGCGTCGAGCACACCTGGAGCGGCGTCGACGGATACCAGTCGGAGGTGCCCGCCCGCGGCTACTCCTGGTTCCTGTCGGGCGAGGGTGAGTTCTAGCCCCGGGACGGACCTCTTCGTCGCCCCCCTGAGCTCTCGGGGGGGTGAGCGCGCCCTCGGCGGCAAGGGCTGGCAGCTGGCCCGGATGGTCGAGCTCGGCCTGCCCGTGCCCCCGGCGTTCGTGGTCACCACCTCCGCCCTGCTGACCACCATCGAGCGCCAGGGCCTGCGCCCCGTCTGCGACTCGGCCGCTGCGGCGCTCGCGTCGGGCGACGGGGACCGCGCTCGCGCCGCGGGCCGGGCCGCCGCCGCGGCGCTGGAGCGGGTCCCGCTCCCCGAAGAGGTGGCGCACGCTCTGAGCGCAGCGGTCGCCTCCCTCGCGAGTCAGCCCACCCACGCCCCGTCGGGCACGCTCGGGGCCCCCCTGTTCGCGGTGCGCTCCTCGGCCGTCGGGGAGGACGCGGCGGGCCGGTCCCACGCCGGGCAGTTCGAGTCGGTGCTGAACCTGAGCGCCGGCGGGGTGGCCGACGCGGTGCGGGAGGTCTGGGCGTCCTGGTACTCCGACCGCGCCATCGGCTATCGGCTGGGCACCGCGCGGGAGACCGAGCCGCGCCCCCCGGGCGCCGTGATCCCCCCGATGGCGGTCGTCGTGCAGCGCATGGTGGTGCCGCGCGCGTCCGGGATGTTGTTCACCGTCGACCCCGTCACCGGAAACCCCCACGAGATGACGCTGGAGGCGGGACCGGGGCTGGGGGAGGCGCTCGCGCAGGGCCGGATCCTCCCCGACTTCTTCCGCCTGCACCGGTCCGGCCGCCCCGGCGGCAAGCCGAGGATCAGCGAGCGGGGGGTCGCCGACAAGGACCGCCGGATGGCCCCCGAGCCGCCCGGCAGCGGCCGCCTCGAGTTCCGCCCGATCCCGCCCCACGAACGCCGCAAGCCCTGCGTGTCGGACGCCGAGATCGACGCGATCTGCGCGCTCGGTTTGCGCTGCGAGGAGGAGCTGGGCGGCCCCGTGGACGTCGAGTGGACCATCGACACGTCCGGCAACGTCCACCTCGTCCAGGCCCGGCCGGTGACCGCGGTGCCGACGTGGCGGGCGGACAAGCGGGCGCTCCGCGACCGGCCGGTGCTCTGGACCCAGCGGTTCTCCGGAGAGCGCTGGACCGAGCAGGCGACCCCCCTGGGGTGGTCCATCGTGCAGCCCGTCCTGCACCACTTCACGTACTGGGAGCGCGCGGCCGACCGCTACCTGGACGGCACCCCTCCGACGCGGCTGTACCGGGGTCGCCCGTACTTCAACGTCACGATCTTCCGGCACCTCGCCTGCCGGCTGCCGGGCCAGACGCCGCCGGCGTTCCTGCTCGAGATGTTCCCCGCCTCGGAGCAGGAGGAGCTCAAGCGGGGGCCGCTGTTCCCGAACCTGGGCCTCGTCGGCTCGGTGCTGACCCAGGTGGTCGTCGAGCAGCGCTGGAAGCGGTACCGGTTCAACGTCCTGACGAACCACCGCGAGTGGGAGGACTTCCGGGCCGGCTTCGAGGCCCGGGCCGCGGCGCTGAGGCTGGACTTCGGGACCGCCGCCGAGGGGCTCGAGATCGTCGAAGACGCGCGCCGGCTGATGGTCGAGTACATGTCGCTCCACCTGCTGAGCCTGTTGTTCGCCCACCTGTCGTACGAGCTGCTCGACCAGGCGCTGCGCAGCTGGGTGGGGCTGGAGGGGGAGGCGATCCGGTCGGCGCTCGTCGCGGACCCGACGGAGAACCGCACCCTGCAGACCAACAAGGCGCTGTGGGAGCTGGCCGGGGCGGCGCGCCGCCTGCCCGACGTGGCGGCGATGCTGCTCGCCGACCCTCTGCCCGAGCTCGAGGAGCTGCAGGCGGCGCCGGGGGGCGAGCGGTTCGTGGCGGAGTTCGAGGAGTTCGTGCGGCGGTTCGGGCATCGCAGCCAGGCGTCCTACGAGATCTTCGCGACCCGCTGGGCGGACAGCCCCGAGCTGGTCCTGCGCATGGTCGCCGGCTACCTGCGGGCTCCGGAGGGAGACTCGCCGGCGGACCGGGAGTCTCGGCGGATGCGGGAGCGCGCCCAGGCCGAGCGGCTGGTGCGACAGCGCATGTCGCGGACCTGGTCGCGTCGGCTGCTGCCGTGGCGGCAGGCGCTGTTCGGAGAGCTGCTGGACCTGACCCGCCGCTACGTCGCGCTCCGCGAGAACCAGCGCTTCTCGTTCGACCGGCTGCTCCTGCGCCTCAAGCGGGCGTTCGAGCGGATCGGCGCGCTGCTGGAGCGGGACGGGGTGCTGGAGCGGGGGGAGTCGATCGTCTTCCTGGCGATCGACGAGCTGCGCGCCCTGGTCGCGGGCCGGCTGACGCGAGCGGACGGGGTCGGGCTCATCGACGCCCGACGTGCCGAGTTCGAGGCGAACCGCCAGCTCGACCATCCGGACTTCTTGATCGCGGATGGCGCGGAGGCGTTCGACGAGGTGCGCGGAGATGCCCGGGGGCTGCACGGTCTGGGGATCTCGCCCGGCGTCGCCACCGGACCGGTGCGGGTGCTCCGCTCGTTCGAGGAGATGGGCCGGCTCCAGCCGGGCGAGGTGCTGGTCGCCCGGGCGACCGATCCGGGGTGGACGCCGCTGTTCCTGAGCGCCTCGGCGCTGGTCCTGGAGCTCGGCTCGGTGCTGTCCCATGGCGCCGTCGTGGCCCGGGAGTACGGGCTGCCGGCGGTGGTCAACGTGGAAGGAGCGACGCGTCTGTTGCAGGATGGAGATGTGGTCACCGTGGACGGCGGCCGCGGACTGGTCGTCCTACATCGGGCAGCAAAGGGCCCGGATGGGACGGCACGAGATCTGATGTGAAGAGAGGCCGTGCTGCGACACCTGCCAGCCCTGCTGCTCCTCCTGCCCCTGCTGGCGATGTCCGGCTGCGCGGAGTCGGCGATCGCCAACTACCGCTCCGCCGACTACGCCCCCGAGGCGGCCGGCGGCCAGGAGTACGAGCCGCCGGGTGACCCGTTCGACGAGGACGGTGACGACGAGCCGACCAGCGACGACGACGACGACGCGTCGGCCGACCCCGGCTCGGAGATCCTCTCCTACGACCCCGAGCCGGGCTCGAGCGGGCATCACTACCGCGCCCCGATCGTGCTGGAGTTCTCGGCCTACGCCGCCGGCGCCTGGGTCAGCCTGTACGACGCCTACAGCAACTACCAGATGCCCCTGGAGCACGACTGGAGTGAGGACGGCTCGACCCTGACGGCCACGCCGGCCCACTTCCTGGAGCCCGGCGCCGACTACGTCGTCTCCATCGACCTGGGCGAGGCGGCGCTGGAGTACAGCTTCACCACCTCCACCATCGGCCTCCCCCTGGAGGGCGGCGCCGCAGCCATCGCGGGCAACACCTACGCCATCTCGTTCGCCGACGCCCGGTCCGACGCCACCCCGGGCTTCGCGTCGCTGCTCGCGGCGAGCACCGGCCCCAGCTGGCTGTGGTCCGTCGGCGCCGACACGTCGGACGACGTCGACGGAGACGGCCTCGCCGACCTGTCGATCTCGACGGGCGTGGGGCTCTTCGACGACGTCTGGAACCAGGACCTGTGCACGCCGACGGCGAGCCTGGAGGCGGGCAGCTCGGCGCAGCTGGTGGACCCCTTCTTCGCGACCGACTCGGGCCCGATGACGCTGACGGTCGACACGCTGCAGCTCGACTTCGAGGGCGCGGGGTACGACGGCGACTTCACGTCCGACGGCAGCCAGATCGTGGAAGTCGGCTTCTGGGGTTGGCTCGTCGCCGAGTCGGTCACGGACCTCGCCGGCTCCAAGCCGGTGTGCGACTGGCTCTCGAGCAACGCCTCGCTGGAGTGCGAGGCGTGCCCCACGGGCGTCGGTGAGTGCGCCTGGATCGAGGTCGACGGCCTGAACGGCAGCCTCGCCGACCTCGAGTTCCTCGAGATCGACGCGGACGGCGCCGAGGACTGCGGCGGAGACCCGGCCTCGATGCTCGCCAGCTGCTCCGTCTCGGGCTCCCCGCGAGCGTCCCTGCTCGCGCTGATGCTGGCCCTGGGCGGCCTCGTCGCCACCCGCGTTCGCCGCTGATCAGGTTCACCGCTGCCCTGGCGGCCCCTCGGATCCGGCCCTACGGTTGGTGAAGCCGGACACCTCGATCGGTGCCCGGCGGTTCTTTTCGGCTTGGCCGCAGGCCCCCCTTTGAACTGGGCCTCCCCCTGTTAGACTCACGGTGAGCGACGGGAGCATTGCCTGACGGTCCCGAGCAGCGGCGGTACGTGAGCGGTAGCGGTTGAATTCGGATCTTTGGCAGTTGAGTCGGACAGACCTCCCCCCCGCGGATCCGCCCCCTTCATTTCGGTTTGTCCTCTCGGCTGTCCTCGGGCCTTGGACGGGCCCATAGGAGTGCGCATGGCGACCGGTAACTCGATCATCTCGATGATCCAGAACAGCCAGGATCTCGCGGAGTACCGCAACCTCTCCTGGACCGGCACCTTCGAGGACTATCTCGACATCGTTCGCGGTGACCCCAGGGTCACCCGCAACGCCTGGCAGCGGATGTACGACATGGTCTTGTCGTACGGCACCGAGGAGTACGTGGAGTTCCGCAAGCGGATCACGCGCTACAACCTCTTCGACGATCCGATCGACCACGGCAAGGACGGGATCTTCGGCATCGACGTGCACCTGCAGAAGCTGGTGCGGGTGCTCAAGTCGGCGGCCCGCGGTTACGGCCCCGAGAAGCGCGTGCTGCTCCTGCACGGCCCGGTGGGCTCGGCCAAGTCGACCATCGTGCGGCTCCTCAAGAAGGGGCTCGAGCAGTACAGCAAGACCCCCGAGGGGGCGCTGTACACGTTCGAGTGGAAGGACGACGACGAGGAGGGCGGCTGGATCGCCGACCCGGTGCACGACGAGCCGCTCAAGCTCATCCCCGATGCGTTCCGCGGCAAGGTCGCGTCCGACCTCAGCAAGGAGGGCTACAAGGTCCACATCAAGGGCGAGTTGAGCCCCGTCAGCCGCTTCATGTACCGCAAGAAGATGGAGGAGTACGACGGCGACTGGTCCCGCGTGGTCCAGGACGTCCGGGTCAAGCGGATCGTGCTCTCCGAGAAGGACCGGGTGGGCATCGGCACGTTCCAGCCCAAGGACGAGAAGAACCAGGACAGCACCGAGCTGACCGGCGACGTCAACTACCGGAAGATCGCGCTGTACGGCAGCGACTCCGACCCCCGCGCGTTCAACTTCGACGGCGAGTTCCACGTCGCCAACCGCGGCGTCATCGAGTTCGTCGAGGTGCTCAAGCTCGACGTGGCGTTCCTGTACGACCTGCTGACGGCGTCGCAGGAGCACCGCATCAAGCCCAAGAAGTTCGCCCAGTGCGACATCGACGAGGTGATCATCGGGCACACCAACGAGCCCGAGTACCGCAAGCTCCAGAACAACGAGTTCATGGAGGCGCTGCGCGACCGCACGATCCGCATCGACGTGCCCTACTGCACGCGGCTGTCCAACGAGATGAAGATCTACGAGAAGGACTTCAACAACGAGCGGATCGAAGGGAAGTTCATCGCCCCCCACACCGTCGAGATGGCGGCCATGTGGGCCATCCTGACGCGCCTGGAGGAGCCCAAGAAGGCGAACCTGACGCTGCTGCAGAAGCTCAAGCTCTACAACGGCCGCAGCCTCGCCGGCTTCACCGAGGACAACGTCAAGGAGCTGCGCAAGGAGTCCAAACGCGAGGGCATGGAGGGCATCTCCCCCCGCTACATCCAGGACAAGATCAGCAACGCGCTCGTCAAGGACACCCACGACACGATCAACCCGTTCATGGTCATGAACGAGCTCGACTCCGGCATGCGCCACCACTCGCTGGTCGCCAACGAGGAGATGCGCAAGCAGTACCGCGAGCTCCTGGGCGAGGTGAAGAAGGAGTACGAGAACATCGTCAAGCAGGAGGTCCAGAAGGCGATCTCCGCGGACGAAGAGGGCATCTCGCGGCTCTGCGGCAACTACATCGACAACATCAAGGCCTACACCCAGAAGGAGAAGGTCAAGAACAAGTTCACCGGCGCCTACGAGGAGCCGGACGAGCGGCTGATGCGGTCGATCGAGGAGAAGATCGACATCCCGGACAGCCGCAAGGACGACTTCCGTCGCGAGATCATGAACTTCATCGCGGCGCTGTCCCTGGACGGAAAGTCGTTCGACTGGAAGGCCAACGAGCGGCTGCGCCAGGCGCTGGAGGCGAAGCTGTTCGAGGACCAGAAGGACTCGATCAAGCTGAGCAGCCTGGTCAGCAACGTCATGGACGAGGCGACCCAGGAGAAGATCGACGTGGTCAAGACGCGGCTCATCCGCGACTACGGCTACAACGACGAGTCCGCCACCGACGTGCTGGCGTTCGTGGCCTCGATCTTCGCGCGGGGGGACAGCGAGTAGCCCCGTGATCACCTCCAAGATCGAGCGCGACGTCCGTCGCTTCCGGCAGATCGTCCGGGGGAGGATCCGCAAGGATCTGAAGAAGTACATGTCCAGCGGCGAGCTGATCGGCCGCAAGGGCAAGGACTACGTCTCCATCCCGCTGCCCCAGATCCAGCTGCCGAAGTTCAAGTTCGGCGACAACAAGGAGGGCGGCGTCGGCTCCGGCGACGGCGACCCGGGCGACGGCCTGGGCCAGGGCGAGGACGGCTCCGGCGAAGCGGGCAACGCGGCCGGCCAGCACATCCTCGAGGTGGACATCACCATCGAGGAGCTCGCCGAGATCATGGGCGAGGAGCTGGAGCTGCCGCGCATCGAGCCCAAGGGCGAGAAGAACGTCGTCGCCAAGAAGGACAAGTACAGCCGGATCAGCAGCGAGGGGCCCGAGAGCCTGCGCCACTTCCGGCGGACGTACCGGGAGGCGCTCAAGCGCGAGATCATCTCGGGTACCTACGACCCGAGGAACCCCAACATCGTGCCGATCCGCAAGGACCAGAAGTACCGGTCCTGGAAGGAAGACAGCCGCCCCGAACGCAACGCCGTGATCATCTACATGATGGACGTCAGCGGCTCGATGGGGGACGAGCAGAAGGAGATCGTGCGCATGGAGGCGTTCTGGATCGACACCTGGTTGTCGACCCAGTACGACGGCCTCGAGACGCGCTACATCATCCACGACGCGGCCGCGCGAGAGGTCGACCGGGAGACCTTCTTCCACACCCGCGAGAGCGGCGGCACGCTGATCAGCACCGCCTACAAGCTCTGCCAGAAGATCATCGAGACGGAGTACCCGGCGAGCGAGTGGAACATCTACCCGTTCCACTTCAGCGACGGGGACAACTGGTCGGGGAGCGACACCCGTGAGTGCCTGCGCCTCCTCAAGGAGGACATGCTCCCGAAGGTCAACGCCTTCTGTTACGGCCAGGTGGAGTCGGAGTACGGCAGCGGGCAGTTCATGAACGACCTCCAAGGGGCGTTCGCCGAGGAGGAGTCCGTGATCCTGAGCCGCATCGAGAACAAGGACGCGGTGATGGAGTCGATCAAGACCTTCCTCGGGAAGGGTCGCTGACATGCCGGAGGATGCGGACCGGCTGTTCGAGATCCGGTATCGGCGGGGCCTGCCCGACGAGCTGCGGGAGATGCAGGCCCGGGTGGAGAAGGTGGCCGCTGGCGCGGGGCTGGACTTCTTCCCCGTCGTCTTCGAGATGGTCGACCCCGAAGAGATGTCGATGCTCGCGGCGTTCGGGGGCTTCCCGACCCGCTACCCGCACTGGCGCTTCGGCATGGAGTTCCAGCAGCTCCACAAGAGCTACACGTACGGCCTCTCGAAGATCTACGAGATGGTCATCAACACGGACCCTTGTTACGCGTACCTGATGAACTGCAACGGCATGGTCGACCAGAAGCTGGTCATGGCTCATGTCTACGGCCATTGCGACTTCTTCAAGAACAACATGTGGTTCGACCACACCAACCGGAAGATGGTCGACGAGATGGCGAACCACGCGACGCGGGTGCGTCGCCTGGTGGATCGGTTCGGGGCGGAGCGGGTCGAGGAGTTCATCGACTGCTGCCTGTCGGTGGAGAACCTGATCGACATCCACGCCGCCGCCATCCGGCGCCAGCCGCGGTCCGACGACCCGATCGTCGCGGGGCTGCGCCAGCGGGCGGCCGAGGGCGAGGAGGTCGAGCTGCCGGACGCGCGCCACTTCAAGGTGGACGTGGACCGCTCGTACATGGACGAGTTCATCAACCCGGCGGCCGACGTGCTGGCCCGGCGGGAGGAGGCGCTCGAGCGGAGCATGGAGATGCGTCCGGTGCCCGCGCACCCCGAGCGGGACGTGCTGGGGTTCATCCTGGAGCACGCGCCCCTGCACGGGTGGGAGGCCGACATCCTCCAGATCATCCGCGAGGAGGCGCAGTACTTCGCGCCCCAGGGCCAGACCAAGATCATGAACGAGGGGTGGGCCACCTTCTGGCACACCCGCCTGATGACGGAGCAGCTGGGCACCGCGGCCGAGATCGTCGACTACGCCGACCACCACTCCGGCACGGTCGCGATGAGCCCCTACCGGCTGAACCCCTACAAGCTGGGGCTGGAGCTGTTCCGCGACATCGAAGCCCGCTGGGACACCGGCCGCCACGGCCGCGAGTACGCGGAGTGCGACGATCTCAAGAAGCGCAAGGAGTGGTTCGTCGACGAGCGCGGCGGGCTGCAGAAGGTGTTCGAGGTCCGGAAGATCTACAACGACGTGCAGTTCGTCGATGCCTTCCTGACCGAGGAGTTCTGCCGGGAGCACGGCTTCTTCACCTACGGGTACGACAAGACGGCGCGCCAGTACGTCATCGAGAGCCGCCAGTTCAACGAGGTGAAGAGCAAGCTGCTGCAGCAGCTGACCAACTTCGGCCAGCCGATCATCGAGGTGATCGAGGCGAACTTCGAGAACCGCGGCGAGCTGCTGATGCGGCACACCCACACCGGCGCCGACCTGCAGATGGACTGGGCGGAGACGACGCTGGGCAACCTGACTCGCCTGTGGAAGCGTCCGGTGCACATCGTGTCGGTGATGAACGGCCGGCCGATCCGCGTGAGCCACGACGGGGAGAGCAGCAGCCGGACGTGGTTGGACCGCAAGAAGAAGGGCAAGTCGTCCGATAAGAAGGACGAAGGGAAGAAGTAGGCGACACCATGAGTCTCGGCAAGCGACTGGTCGACAAGCTCAAGCGCGGCGTGACGGGCCCCATCGAGGTCCAGCACGAGGAGGTGCGGGCGTCGGCGGACGTGGTCGGCAGCGGTCCCTACGGGGCCGAGGTCCGGGGCGTGACGGTGGAGCGGACCCACCCCCGCGGAGCGGAGGACGCCGACCGGGGCGAGCGCATGCAGCGCACCGCCGACAAGCTCGCCGAGACCGGGTACCTGGACGAGCCGCTGCAGCCGCTGGAGCTCGACGCCGCGTCGGGCAAGGGCGTGCTGCGCACCGAGCGCGGTGAGGTGAAGGACCGCGAGTACTACGAGGTCTCCATCGACGGCGGCGACCGCGTCGATGTCGAGCGATTCCGAGGTCGAGGCGAGGGCGGCCGCGAGCGGCTCGCGAGCAACTACGGCCACGGCGTGCTCAAGCGCCTGGTGGACGATCTCGAGGAGGCCGTGGGCGACCGCCGGGAGCGGGTCCGGGCCGAGGACGAGGGCCTGGACTGATCGGCCTCAGTAGGGGCTGAGCATCAGGTAGGCCTGGCCCCCTCCCGCGGCGTAGCCGCTCGGGGTGGCGACCAGCACATCATCCAGTCCGTCCCCGTCGACGTCGCCGGCGCCGGCCACGCTCCGGCCACTCTCGACGTTGGCGCCGACCCCCACGAACGCCCGGTCGGTCGCGACCACCAGGGTGAAGCTCCCGCCCGCCGCGATGGTCGACCCGTAGACCAGGTAGGTCTTGCCCGCGTGGGTGCCGGCTTCGTTGTCCCGGTAGGAGCCGATGAGCAGGTCCCCGAGCCCGTCGCCGTCGATGTCGCCGGCCGACGCGACCGCTCGGCTGCCCTGCGAGGTCTGGCTGTACATGGACGCGTCGACCAGGCCGGTCGAGATGTCGCCCCCGATCGCGGCCGTAGCGCCGAAGTAGAGGCGCGACCAGCGCGAGGTCTCGGCGCCGAAGAGCAGCTCGGAGGTGGAGTCGCCGTCCACGTCGGGGATGAGCGCGACCGAGTAGCCGAAACCCTGGACGCCCGAGAAGCTCGCCGAGGCGTCGGCGGTCGAGAAGGAGCCGCCCGCCGCGAGCGCGGCGCCGCTGAACAGCCAGCCCTTCCCGTCGCCGAGGTCGTCGCCGTACGCCCCGACGAGGACGTCGGGCGCGCCGTCGCCGTCGGTGTCTCCGCCACCGGCGAGCCCATGTCCGAAGTAGTCGTAGTCGCCCGCCCCCTCGAGGGTGGCCAGGGCATCGGTCGTGGTGAGCGCGCCGCCGAACTGCAGGGCCGAGCCCGCGAACAGGAACACGAGGCCGGGGACGTAGGGGGGAGAACTCCGGAAGTCCGCGATCAGCACGTCGTCGAGGTCGTCCCCGTCGACGTCGCCGGCCGACGCCACCCGCTCGCCGAGCCCTGCCGTGCCGGTGATGGTGACGTCGGCGTCGAAGGTCGTGAACGCCCCCCCGGGCGAGAGGGTCGACCCGAAGAACAGCCAGGCGGTGTCGTTGGCGCTGCCGCCGCCGAGGAGGACGTCGTCCAGGCCGTCGTCATCGACGTCGCCCGCCGAGGAGACGGACCACCCCAGGTAGGCGTCGGCCTCGTTGCCGACGATGACGGCGTGGGCGTCCGACAGGGCGATGTCCCCCCCCGCGGCGAGCTGCGCGCCGGAGAACAGGGCGACGCGGCCCTGGTAGTCGCCCGGGTTCAGGCCGTAGGAGCTCGCGCCGACGAGGACATCGTCCAGGCCGTCGCCGTCGACGTCTCCGGCGATGGCGACCGACTGTCCTGCGCCTTCGCCGGCGTCGTCCCCCGTCAGCGTCGCGAAGGCGTACTCGTTGCCGTTGGCGTCGGTGCCGTTGCAGTCGTGATCGGCGTAGTCCCGCGGCGCCTCCCAGATGCCGGGGACGAACGCGACGCTGGCGTCGTTGCAGTCCCCCTCGCACTCCCTCCAGCCGTCGCCGTCGTCGTCGATCTCGTCGCCGTCGAACTCGCAGTCGACGTCCAGGCCGTCGCACTCTTCGGGGTTGGTGGGGAACTGCTCGGCGTCGGAATCGTCGCAGTCGCCGGCGCACTCGAACCAGCCGTCCGCGTCGTCGTCTACCTCGTCCGGGTCGACGACGCAGTCGTTGTCGAAGCCGTCGCAGTCGTCGGTCTCCGGGTTCCCGGGGAAGGCGGCGGCCGTCTCGTCGTCGCAGTCGTCCCCGCCCAGCAGGGGCTCCCCCGACGCGTTGTCCGCGCCCCGGTCCAGGTAGTCGGCGCAGGCCAGGTACTGGTCGCCGTCCTCGTCGCTCTCGCCCAGCGCGACGGTGGTGGAGCCGATGCAGTCGTTGTCGATGCCGTCGCACACCTCGGGGTTGGTGGGGAACTGGACGTCGCTGTCGTCGTCGCAGTCGGCGCCCCCCAGCAGCACGTCGCCGGCGTCGTTGGTGGCGCCGTTGCCCACGAACAGCAGGCAGGGAAGGAACCGGTCGGAGTCGCCGTCGACCTCACCCAGCGCGACCGTGGTGGCCTCGTCGCAGTCGTTGTCGAAGCCGTCGCACTCCTCGGCGTTGCCCTCGAAGCGGGCCGCCTCGCTGTCGTCGCAGTCGCCGGTGCACGGCATCAGCCCGTCGCCGTCGTCGTCGGTCTCGTCGGCGGGCAGGCCGTCCAGGCAGTCGTTGTCGGCGCCGTCGCACAACTCCGGGTTGCCGGGGAACCGAAGGGCGTCGTCGTCGTCGCAGTCGGTGCCGTCCACGATCCACCCGGCGGGGCGGGGACACAGGACCTGCACGACGTTCAGGTTCCCGAACGTGTCGCCGTCTGCGTCGGGGTGCCAGGTCTGCCCGGGGAACTCCTCGTCGTCGCCGTCGTCGCAGTCGCCGGTGCAGGGCAGGAACCCGTCGGAGTCCCCGTCCAGCTCGGCGGCGGGGACCACGCCGTCGCAGTCGTCGTCGATCTCGTTGCACGCCTCGGCCGCGTCGGGGAACCGGGTGGGGTCTTCGTCGTCGCAGTCGACGCAGTCCGCGAAGCCGTCCCCGTCCACGTCGGGGTCCTCTTCGTCGACGTCCAGGTCGCAGTCGTTGTCGAGCCCGTCACAGACCTCTGCGTTGCCCGGGAAGCGGTCGGCGGAGCCGTCATCGCCGTCGGTGCCGTCGGTGCTGGTGTTCGGGGGCTGTTCGCAGGCGACGAGCGGAGTCGAGCCGCCGAAGCCGTCCCCGTCGATGTCGACGTACCAGTTCTGCCCGGGGAACTCGTCGGGGTCTTCGTCGTCGCAGTCGCCGTCGCAGATCTTCGCGCCGTCGCCGTCTCCGTCCTCCTCGTCGTCGGGCACGACGAGATCACAGTCGTTGTCCAGCGCGTCGCAGACCTCGGGGTTCGCCGGGAAGCGTGCGGCCGAGCCGTCGTCGCAGTCCCCCGTGCAGGGCATGAACCCGTCGACGTCGAGGTTGGGCTCTTCGTCGGGGATGGCGAGGTCGCAGTCGTTGTCGGCGCTGTCGCAGACCTCGGGGTTGCCGGGGAAGGAGTCGGGGTCGTCGTCGTCGCAGTCGCCGGGGGTGGCCACGTAGCCGAGGGGTCTCTGGCAGAGCACCTGCAGCACATCGATGTCGCCGAAGAGGTCGTCGTCGGCGTCGGGGTACCAGTTCTGGCCCGGGCGCTCCTCGTCGTCCTCGTCGTCGCAGTCGCCCTCGCAGCCCATGAAGCCGTCGCCGTCGGTGTCGGTCTCGCCGTCCGTCGCGGTGGTGGTCTCGTCGCAGTCGTTGTCCGAGCCGTAGCAGAGCTCGGGGTTGCCGGGGAACCGGGGCGGGTCGTCGTCGTCGCAGTCTAGGCAGGCGGCGAATCCGTCGCCGTCGGTGTCGGGATCGTTCTCGTCCACCAGGCCGTTGCAGTCGTTGTCGACGCCGTCGCAGATCTCGGGGTTGTCGGGGAAGCGCAGCGGCTCGTCGTCGTCGCAGTCGCCGGAGCCGAGGATCGCCTGGCCGGCCGCGCCGACCGCGCCGTGGTCGACGAAGCCGCCGATGCACGTCAGCCAGCCGTCGTTGTCGCCGTCGAGCTCGTTCGGCTCGGTGGTCGTCGACAGATCGCAGTCGTTGTCCAGCCCGTCGCACACCTCGGGGGCGCCGGGCAGGCGGAAGGCGTTCGTATCGTCGCAGTCGCCGTCACAGATCCGTCGGCCGTCCAGGTCGAGGTCGTCGCAGTCGAAGATGCACGCTGAGGACGAGTCGTCGCAGTCGTTGCCGCCACACTCGATGCTCTGCTCGGAGTCTCCGTCCGCGTTGCACACCAGGTCGAACTCGTCGCAGTCCTGGTCGATGTTGTCATCGGGGATCTCGACGGCGCCGGGGTGGATCGTGAAGTCGTCGTCGTTGCAGTCGTCCCCGCCCGACGCGGGCGAGGCGTAGCCGTCACCGTCGTCGTCGACGCCAACGACGCCGTCGCAGTCGTTGTCGATGCCGTTGTCGATCGTGTCGGTCGCGTCGGGGTAGATCGACGGGTCTTCGGGGGCGCAGTCGTCCTGGTCGAGGCTGCCGTCGCCGTCGAAGTCGAAGAGGTCGTCGCCCGAAGGGCACGCGGCGAGCAGCGCCACTCCCCACACGAGGAGCGGCCAGCAGGTTCTCGATGGCATGGAGGCCTCCCGTCAGGGAGGCTACCGCGGGACAGAGCGATGCCCGAGGATCCCGGCGGTCAGTCCCCGACGAACGGGTTGAGCAGCGCGATTCCGCAGCCTTCGAAGTCGCGGACGTTCCGGGTGACCAGCGGCAGGTCGTGCTCCAGGGCGGTGGCGGCGATGAGCAGGTCGGGCTGCCGACGCGGTCGGCCAATGGCCTGAAGGCCGCCTCGGAGGGCACCGCCCCTCCGGGCGATGGCCCCGGTGACAGGGAGGACCTCGACTTCAGTCTCGATGAAGTCGTCGATACAGCGAGCGATCCTCGGGCGAGGCTTCCAGCCGAGTCCGCAGCGCAGCTCCTCGGGGCTGATGGCGCTCATCAAGAGGGTCGGCTGTTCGTCCAGCCACTCGAGGACCCCGACGTCCGGCTGTCGACGTCCCAGCTCGCTGATGATCTCAAGGGAAAGGCGGCGTCGGGAAGTCCTCGAGCTCCTCCGGCGGCTCCCACTCGGGGATCAAGCCGCTGGTGAACATCAGGTTCGGCACCCCCGGCGGCGCCGGATCGAACAGCCCCATCTCCGCCATCGACGCGAAGCGCCCGTCGCCGATGACGACGTGGTCCTGGACCGAGATGCCGAGCAGGTCGCCGGCGGCGGCGAGGCGATCGGTCAGGGCGACGTCCTCGGGGCTCGGGGTGGGGTCCCCCGAGGGGTGGTTGTGCACCAGGACGACGGCGGAGGCGCGGGCCCGCACCGCCGGCTCGAACACGTCGCAGGGCAACACGGAGACGGTGTTCCGGCCCCCGCTGCAGACCTGGACCTCGCCCAGCTTGCGCAGGCGCGCGTCGAGCAGGACCACCAGGAAGCGCTCGGTCTGGCTGCGGCCCAGCCGGACCCGGACCCCCTCGTAGATCGCGCGTGGGCCGGCGAACACCGCGCCGCGCGCGATCGGCCGCTCGGCGATGCGCTGGGCCATGGCGGTCAACGCCTGGACCCGGGAGGCGCGGCCCGGGCCGATGCCGGGCACCGACACCAGCTCCCGCTCGCCCAGGCGGGCGAGGCCCGCGAGGCTCCCGGCGTGTTGCAGGAGGTCCCGGGCGGTGGTGACGGCGGCGGGGCCGGGGGCGCCGCGGGTGAGCAGGAACGACAACAGCTCGCTGTCCGTGAGGACGTCGGGGCCGTGGTCGCGAAGACGGGTCTGGGGATCGTCGAGCATGGCCCGGGGGAGAGCACGGGGCGTGCCAGCCGGATCACTTTCGTAAGTGCTTGAAATCACAGGACTCGGATCGTCGCGAGGGGCAGATCTGTCCGGGAGTGTCCGTCCGGCTCCCGGACACCCCGTCCGGAAGCCGGACACCTGGGTAGACTCCGTCGGCCATGACTCCCGAGAAGACCTTCGGCACCTGGATGTGGATTTCGGCCGCGATGTACGGCCTCGGAGGGCTCGCGTTCGCGGTCGCGCCCGAGCTGGCCCACGGGCTGCCCGATCAGCTGTTTCGCCTGCTCCCACCGCTGTCGGACTGGGCGCCGCTGCCCGAGACCGCCGCCTACAACTGGCACGGCCTGGCCGTCGGCATGATGGCCACCATCACCGTGTGCAGCGTCTACGCGGCGCGGGATCCGGTCCGCAACAAGGACTTCGCCGTGCCGGTCATGGCGAGCAAGGCGGTCTCCTCGTTCGCCGGCCTCGCCGCCCTCGCCCTGCACGCGAAGTTCGCCTTCTACATCGTCATCTTCTGCACCGACTTCCCCCTGCTCGTCATCACCTGGCTCCTGTGGCGACGGGTTCGAGGTGACCATGACTGACCCGCACGCCCTGCCCGAGCCGACCCCCCCGGTCGGCCCCCCCGAGTACTCCTTCGCCGGCTACCAGGAGTCCCTGTCGGACGACTGGTTCGCCGACGATCCGGACCTGCAGACCCTCCTGCGTCACTACGGCCTGGCCGACGAGGCGGCCTGGAAACGGCTCGCCTCTCACGGCAAGTTCGCCGCGTCCTCCGCCGCCGCCTGCGCCGACGCCGTCGATCGGCCCGACGCGCTCCCCAGGCTGCGTCCCTACGACGCCTTCGGCGTGCCCGATCCGATGGGGGTGGAGGTGCACCCCAGCGTCAAGCGCGTGCTCGCCGCGGCCCTGCGCGCGGGCGTGTCGTCCGAGCCGAACGTCTGGCTCCGCTACGGCATGGCCTACCTGCAGGGGCAGAGCGGCGAGTCCGGCGTCGTCTGCTCCCTCGCCTGCACCGACGGCCTGGTCCGCGCGCTCCAGGAGCTGGACGGCGGCCCCGAGTGCGCCGCGGCCCTGAGCCACATCCTCATGCAGGCCCCCGGCGGGCCGGTGCACGGCGCCCAGTTCGTGACCGAGGCCCAGGGCGGCAGCGACGCTGCGACCAACACCCTGCGCGCCGTTCCCCACGGGGACGGCAGCTACCGGCTCTACGGCCGCAAGTGGTTCTGCAGCAACCTGTGGGCCCAGTACTGGGCCGTCACCGCCCGGCCCGACGGAGCTCCGGAAGGGCCTCGGGGGGTCGGCCTGTTCGTGGTTCCGCGGGAGCACCCGACGGGCACGAACAGCGGATGGACCGCCGACCGGCTCAAGGACAAGCTGGGCACCCGGGCGCTGCCGACCGGCGAGATCCGGTTCCACGGCGCCCCCGCGTGGCCCCTGGGGGCGATGCAGTCGGGCCTGTCGAACACGGTCCGGATCGTGCTGAGCACCTCCCGGTTCTGGAACGCCCTCGCGGCCGCCGCGGCGCTGCGCCAGGCCGAGCGCGTGGTGCACGCCTACGCCCGCTTCCGCCAGGCGTTCGGCAAGGCGATCGCCGAGTTCCCGCTCGTCGAGTGGACGATGCAGATGTTGACCGACGAGCGGCGCCGCTACACCGCGGCCGCGTTCGAGACCCTCGCCGCCTGGGAGGCGGCGGAGGCCCCCGGCGCGTCCGCCGACGAGCAGGCGCGCCTCCGCGTCCTGATGATGCTCGCCAAGACCTGCGCGACCCGCCGGAGCACCGGGCGCATCCACGACGCGATGATGGTGCTCGGCGGCAACGGCATCGAAGAGCGGTTCAGCCCGTTGCCCCGGTTGTGGAGAGACGGCGCGATCCTGGAGACCTGGGAGGGGCCCCACGGGCTGCTGCTGGGCCGATCGATGATGGAGCTGCGCAAGTTCGGGGCGGCTGACGACCCCGGGGCGTGGACCCGGCTGCTCCTCGGCGAGGGGGCGGCGGACGCGGTCGCCGACCCGCTGGCGGCGCGGCTGGGGCCGCTCCTCCGGGAGGAGGACGCGGTCGCCCAGGCCCTCGGCTTCCGCGACTGGGCAGCCGACCTGTACGACGCGATCGGCGACCTGGCGGCGAGCCGCGCGGGGCTCTCCTAGAAACTCGTCGCGCACGCCCGCGCGCGGCAGCTGGCGTGTTACAAATTGAACTTCCGACCAGGCCCGGTCGGAGCCTGAGGGGAACAGTGCCGGTCGTCTCACCGTCCTGTTACGAGCTGCTGGGAGTACCCGTCGATGCGCCGCGCGACGCGGTGAGTCGTGCGTGGGCCGAGCGCCGTGAGGAGGCCCACCGCCGCCTCGACAGCCTGGGCGAGAGTGAGCTCGAGGCGATCGCGTCGCAGCTCGACGAAGCGTTCCACATCCTCACCGACCCCGACGCCTCTCGCCGGTACCGCATGTACCGGGCCCAGCTGGCGAGCGGTCGCCTGGTCGCCCACCCGACCGACATGGTCCGCCCCCCGGCCGACGAGGTCGCCACCGACCCCGGCCGGCCCGTGCCGACGTCGCCGGCCCCCCTCGCCGATCCCGACGAAGAGGACGCGGTGACCACGCTCGACGAGTGGCTGCCGGACGACGAGTGGTCCGACCTCGACGACGAGGACGACCTGGAGCGCCAGCGCACCGAAGCGATGGCCCCGGCGTTCCTCGGCAGCTTCGGGCTCCTCGCCCAGGCGGTCCTCGCGGTGCCCCAGCGCTCCGCCGAGCCGCGCCCATTCTCTCGCCGTGACGCGCCCCCTCCGTGGCTCAGCCTGGACCCTCCCGATCCGGAGGGAATGGAGCCACCGGTGTTCCGAACCGTGCCCGGGGCTCGCGCCCCGGAGCATCCCCGGGCCGGGCTTCGCCCGACCCTCGACCGTCCCCCTTGGGAAAAGTGACCTCCATGATCGACCACCTCATCGCCGCCGGCCGCCTCGTCCCCCTCTGTCTCGCGTTGGTCTTCGCCGTCGGGTGCCCCCCCGATGACGACGACGACGACGCGACCCCTCCGGCCGAGGACGACGACGACGCGACGCCCGACGACGGCGAGCGCTGCGAGGACATCGACGACCAGTCGTCGTACGTCGGCAGCGGCACCACGTTCAGCGGCTCGACGGCCGGTGAGACGGCCGACTTCGGCGGCAGCTGCTCCAACGGCAACGTCGCGGAGTACGTCTTCAGCTTCGTCGCCCCGGAGACGGCGACCTACCTGGTCAGCACCATCAACCCGGGCAGCGACTACGACACGCTGATCTTCGCGTTCAGCGACTGCGAGAACGCGTCGTCGACCGAGCTCGCCTGCAACGACGACTTCGGCGACGGGCTGACCAGCCAGATCACCTTCGACGCCACGGCGGACCAGGAGATCTTCGTGGCCATCGAGGGCTACGACGGCACCGGCAACTTCGAGGTCAGCATCGACCTCGTGGTCTGCGGCGACGGCATCGTCGCAGGCGCCGAGCTCTGCGACGACGGCAACACCGACGCGGGTGACGGCTGCGACGCCTCCTGCGTCTGGGAGTGCGACGGCGAGGACGACCGCGAGGACGACGACTATGTCGAGGACTCCACCGAGCTGGAGCTCCCCGCGGACATCACCGACGGCTACCTCTGCCCGACCGACTTCAACGCCGACTACGGCGTCTACATCGACTTCTTCGTGGTCACGGTCGAGGACGACGAGGCCTACCTGTCGGTCGACGCCGGCCCGGGCGGCACCCTCACCACCGAGTGCGCCGAGCAGAACCTCACGGTCTGGATCGGCGACGCGGAGCTCAACGGCGTCGCCGCGGGCGCGGCCGAAGAGGGCGAGTGCGCCGCTGCGGTGGCCGTGCCGGGCGCCGGCACCTGGTACGTCGGCGTCTTCGGCGGCGACCAGACGATCGCCCCCCAGGACTACACCCTGACGGTCGCGTCGGCGATCTCCGAGTGCGGCGACGGCACGCTCGAAGGCCTCGAGGAGTGCGACGACGGCAACCTGGAGACGGGTGACGGCTGCACGTCGGGCTGCCTCGACGAAGAGGTCTGTGTCGCCGAGGACGGCGATCTGAGCGACAGCCTGGACGGCGAGGTGGTCACCGGCACCACCGTCGGCGGGACCGACGACCACCTCGTGCCCTGCTCCGCGCCGGGCAGCCCGGACGTCGTGTTCGTCTACACCGCGGCGGAGGACGGCCCGGTCGTCTTCTCCACGAACAACCCCGGCACCGACTACGACTCGGCGATGTTCGTCCGCTCCACCTGCGAGGATCCGGGCCCCGACGCCCTCCTCGACTGCAACGACGACGTCGACTACAACGGCGGCATCCTCGCCTCCTGGGTCGGCATCAACGGGGTCGCGGGCGAGAGCTACTACGTCTTCATCGACGGCTACGGCGGCGAAGAGGGCGCCTTCGAGCTCAGCGTGACGACCCCCGTGTGCGGCGACGGCGAGGTCGACCCCAACGAGGAGTGCGACGACGCCAACGACACCACCCTGGACGGGTGCGAGTCGGACTGCACGATCACCACCGCTTGCGCCTACGAGGCGGACGAGGACATCGGCGCGCTGGAGTCCGGCGACAACGCGGTGACGTTCACGCCGGCCGGCGACGACATCACCGACGCCGTCTGCTCCAACCCGGGCGGCGGTGACCACTCGCTCCGCTTCGAGGTCACCAGCGCCGGCGAGCACACCTTCACCGCCTCCTTCCAGGAGGGGACCGACGTGCAGTTCCAGCTGTGGGGCCCCGAGACGGACTGCGAGATGGTCGGTCCCTGCGTCGACTTCTACCCGGAGCTCGGCGGCTCGATCCCGGCGGAGCTCGATCCCGGCGTCTACACCCTGGTCATCGACGCGTGGGAGGACGGCACCGAGGGCGAGGTTGCGCTGACCATCACCGCCCCGTGACGATCGACCTGGGGCGCGCGCTCGCGGTCGCCGTCGAGGCGGCCCGGGCGGGTGAGGAGCCGATCATGCGCCGGTTCCGCACCGGCGCCCTCGGCCTGCAGCACAAGGGAGACGGCAGCCCCGTCACCGAGGCGGACCGGGAGGCCGAGCTCGCCATCCGCGCGGTGCTCCGGGACGCGTTCCCCGAGATCGGCGTCTTCGGCGAGGAGCACGGGGAGGAGCTCGGCGCCGACCGGTCCCATCGCTGGATCGTGGACCCCATCGACGGGACGATCTCGTTCGTGCACGGCATCCCGTTGTTCGGGACGATCGTGGGGCTCCAGGAGGTGGAGAGCGGGCGCTCGGTCGTCGGCGTGCTCAACTTCCCCGCGCTCGGGGAGACCTACTCCGGGGCGGCCGGTCGCGGCTGCTTGTGCGGGGAGCAGCAGCTCCGGATCCCGCCCCCGCCCGCCGACCTCGAGGCGGAGCGCGTGGTCGTGTCGGCCGGCGACCCCCGGCAGTTCATCGACGCCGGCTGCGCCGACGATCACGCCCGGCTCGCCCGGTCGGACCTGTTCCGCGGTTACAGCGACTGCTTCGGGCACGCGATGGTCCTGCGCGGCGGCGTCGGCGTCATGGTCGACCCCGGCCTGGCGCCCTGGGACGTGGTCGCGTCGACGGTGCTCGCCGAGGAGGCGGGCGGCGCGGCGTGGACCCGGCCGTCCCTCGCCGAGGGCAAGGTCGACCTCATCCTGGGACGCGCCGACCTCGTCGACCGCGTCGGTCGATCGCTGGGCTGGATCGACGGCGCCTGAACTGGCGCGATTTACCTTCGCGCGATCCGCGGACAGGCCTATACTCGCCGCAACAGCCCCGCAGGCCCGCGGGGCTTCGCCGATTGCGAGCCGGTAGAGAGTGGCGGCCTCCCTTCGAATCCTCCTCGTCGACAGCGACGCGGTGCGCCGCGAGCTGGTCAAGATCGTGCTCGACGCCGCCATCGACGGCGCCTGGGCGGACGTCGTCGGCGATCCCGTCACCCTCGGACAGGTCCTCGGCGACCCGGCCCCCGCGGCGGTGGTGGTGGGCCACCCCTCCGACTGGCTGACCGAGTTCGAGGTGGTCGAGCGCCTGCGGGACGCCTTCCCCGCTGTGCCCCTGGTCGTGCTCGGGCCCGACCCCACCGAGCGGGTCGTCTCCGCGTCGATGCGGCTGGGCGTGTCCGACTACGTGGGCTGGGACGCCGGCGCCCCGCTGCGCGTGCGCGACGCGCTGCTCCGGCTCCTCGCCAGCCGCTCGTTGATCGACCGCCGCCGCTCCGATCGGCGGGGCGGCGGGCCGCGTCCGGTGCCGCTGTCGGGCGTGGACCCCGAGCCCCTGCCGCCGACGACGCCGGGCCGGCCGGCGCCGGCGCCGAAGAAGGTGTCCGACCCGTCCGACGCGCCGACCGCGACCATGCCGGTCCTGAAGCCGAAGCGTCGCGGGCCAGCCGACCTGGCCACCGAGCTGGGGCGGCCGGGCCTCAAGGCGCTCCTCGAGGAGGCCGGAGTCGCCTGGTTCCGGTGCGAGCCGGCGGGCGACGTGATGGACTCCAACCGCTCGTTCCGGGCGCTGTTCGGGGCGACCAGCGCCTCCGTCGATCGGCTGGGCCGCCTCGGCCTGTCGAGCGACCGCTGGACGGCGCTCGTCAGCTCGATCAAGGAGACGGGGCGGGTGACCGAGAGCCGCATGCCGCTCAAGACCCTCGGGGGTGACGTCCGCTACGTCACGCTGACGCTGCGCGGGGCGTCGGCGGGCAAGACCCAGCCGGTGATCGACGGGCTGCTGATCGACGCCACCGAGACCGAGCACCTGTGGGAGCGCCTGGGCGACCTCCGCGTCGAACAGCACGTCGGCGACGACCCCGACGTGATCGACATCGAGGACCGCCGGCGGCAGCGGGCCGACCGGGGCGACGCCGATCCCGCGGGCGACACCGACTCCGAGGTCGGCGTGACGAGCGACCGAGACGTGCTGCTCGGGCTCTCCCACGATCTGCAGGAGCCGCTGCGCACCGTTCGCATCTACGCCGACCTCCTGGAGGAGAAGCACGGGGAGACCCTGAGCGACGACGCCCGCACCATGGTCCAGCGCTCACGCGCCGCGGCGGCCCGCATGGAGGAGATGGTCGCCGACCTGGTGGACGACGCGACGGTGCAGGTGCGCCCGGAGCCCCGAACGGCGGATCTCCAGGAGATCCTGACCGCGGTGCAGGAGAACCTGGCCGCCGCCATCTCGGACTCCGAGGCGGCCGTCAGCCACGGCAACCTCCCGGTGGTCGCGGTGCCCCCCAGCCAGATGCTGCAGGTGCTCCAGAACCTGGTCAGCAACGCCATCAAGTACCGCGCGGACGCCCCGCCTCGTATCCACGTGTCGGCCGAGCGCGGGTCGGGGGAGTTCGTGATCACCGTCCAGGACAACGGGATGGGCATCCCCGACGAGTTCCAGTCCAGCGTCTTCGAGATGTTCGAGCGGGGCGCCCAGGCCGAGAGCCTGCCCGGATCGGGCATCGGCCTGGCGGTCTGCCGGCGCGTCGTGGAGAGTCACGGGGGCCGCATCTGGGTCGATTCGACGGAGGGTGAAGGCTCCACGTTCCACTTCACCGTGCCGCTCCGCGAGCCGGCCGAACAGCTCGGGTGATCGTGCAAACGCTCGACTCACAAGTGGTAATTCACGCCCAATTTGACATCCAACGTTGCCCCCGCTCTATTGGGTCCGAGGGTGAGGGAAGAACAGCGTGATTCGCGTCCTTCTACTCGAAGACACCCAGGCCGACGCCGATCGGATGTTCGCCTGGCTCGCCGATGACGGCATCGAGCGCTTCGAGATCGAGCACTACAGCCTCCTGTGGGAGGTCGTCGACGTGCTGCGCGAGCGCGGCGACGAGTTCGACGTCGCCATCCTCGACCTGACGGTGCCCGACAGCGACGGCATCGGCACCTTCCTGGCCGCCCGGGCGGCCCACCCGGCGATCCCGATGATCGTCTGCAGCGGCATCGACCAGGAGGTCGTCGCCGTCTCTGCGCTGTCCCAGGGCGCGCAGGACTACCTGGTCAAGCGCGAGGTCACCGAGCGGCTGGTCCGACGGTCCATCCGGTACGCGATCGAGCGGGCGGGGACGGAGCAGGCGCTGTTGCGCAGCGAGCAGCGGTACAAGCTCGCCGTGAGCGGCGCCAACGACGGGATCTGGGACTGGGACCTCAAGACCAACAAGCTCTGGTTCGCGCCCCGGTGGAAGGCGTTGCTCGGCTACTCGGACGACGAGATCGGCGCCTCCCCCAAGGACTGGTTCGCGCTGGTCCACGGCGACGACCTGCACCAGCTCGCCGCCGCGATCAACCGCCACGTCGACGGCCTGACGCCACACTTCCAGCACGAGCACCGCATGCAGACGCGGGACGGGGACTGGCGGTGGATGCTGGCTCGAGGGCTCGCCAGCCGCGACCGCACCGGCACCGCCTACCGCATGGCCGGGTCGATGACGGACATCACGCCGCGCAAGGACGCCGAGCATCGCCTGATGAAGCTCGCCCTGTACGACAGCCTCACGGGGCTGGCCAACCGGGCGCTGTTCGTCAGCCGGCTCTCCCACGTCATCCGCCGCACGCGGCGCAGCCGGTCGTACCGGTTCGCGGTCCTCTTCGTGGACCTGGACCGCTTCAAGCTCGTCAACGACAGCCTCGGCCACGTCGCCGGAGACGAACTCCTGGTCACGGTCTCCCGGAGGCTGGAGGCCTGCGTGCGGCCCGGAGACACCGTCGCCCGCATCGGGGGCGACGAGTTCGCCGTCCTGCTCGACGACCTCGACGGGCCCGGCGGCGCACAGGCGGCGGCCGGCCGCATCCACGAGGCGCTGGGCGTGCCGGTGGGGGTGCGGGGCCAGGAGGTGTTCACCTCCGCGAGCATCGGCATCGCCGAGCCGGCCACGGGGCACGAGACGCCGGAGGACCTGCTCCGCCGCGCCGACCTGGCGATGTACCGGGCCAAGCGACAGGGTCGGGCCCGCAGCGAGAGCTTCCAGGAGCACCTGCACGACGACGTCGTCGAAGAGCTGCAGCTGGAGATGGACATCCGCCGGGCGCTCGACGAAGAGGAGTTCCGGGTCTTCTACCAGCCGATCGTCAACCTCGAAGATGGGCGGGTCGAGGGCTTCGAGGCGCTCGCTCGCTGGTGGCGGGGCGGTCAGCTCGTCTCGCCCGGAGAGTTCATCCCGTTCGCCGAAGACCACGGGCTGATGGGTGAGCTGGGGCTCAACCTGATCCGCCGGGCGTGCGCCGACGCGGCCGAGCTGCAGGCGCTGTGCGGCGACGCCGACGTGCCGGTCAGCATCAACCTGTCCGGCAAGCAGTTCCGGGACCATCACCTGGTCGAGCGCATCGTCGACATCGTCAACGAGACGTCGGTCGATCCCCGGGCCGTGATCTTCGAGCTGACCGAGACCGCCCTGATGGAGGCGCCCGACGTCGCCGCCGGCATGCTGACCCGCCTGCGCGGGCTCGGTTTCCGCATCCACCTGGACGACTTCGGCACCGGGTTCAGCTCGCTGAGCTACCTCCAGCGCTTCCCGATCGACTGCCTCAAGATCGACCAGTCGTTCGTGGGCGGGCTCGGAGAGCGGGTCGAGGACCAGGCGATCGTGCACGCCATCCTCAGCCTGGCGCGGAGTCTCGGGCTCGACGTGGTCGCCGAGGGCATCGAGAACGTCGGCCAGCTCGACCGGCTGCGCCTGATGGGCTGCGGCCACGGCCAGGGCTTCTACTTCTCCCGCGCGGTCGACTTCGAGCAGGCCCGCGAGCTCGTCGGCCGGCGGTTCGGCGCTCGAGAGGCCGCCCGAGCCTAGCTCGCGCGGCGTCCAGGGTGCCGTCTCGCGTAGGGGCGGCTGTTACCCTCCCGCGCATGTTCGTACTCATCGTCAACTGCGGAAGCACGTCGCTCAAGGCGGCGATCCTCGATCCCCATGACGGCCGCCGGGCCGCGTCGACCCGCGTCGAGCGCATCGGCGACGCCGTCCCGGATCACGGGGCGGCGCTGGAGCAGGCGCTGCCGGCGCTGCTGGATGAGGCGGGGGACGAGGTGAACATCGGCGCCGTCGGCCACCGGGTCGTGCACGGCGGGGATCGGTTCACCGAGCCGACGCTCGTCGATGACGCGGTCGTCGACGCCATCGAGGGGCTGGCCCCCCTCGCCCCGCTGCACAACCCCGCCAACGCCGCGGGCATCCGGGCGGCGCGCCGCCTGCTCCCCGACGTGCCCCACGTGGCGGTGTTCGACACGGCCTTCCACTCGACGCTCCCCAGCCGGGCGAGGCGCTACGCCATCCCGACCCCGCTCGCGGACAAGCACGGCATCCGCCGCTACGGCTTCCACGGCCCGAGCCACGCCTTCGTCGCCCACAAGGCGGCCGAGTTCATGCGGACCGACCTCCGCCAGCTGCGCGTGATCACGTGCCACCTCGGCGGGGGCTGCTCGGTCGCCGCCGTCGAGTACGGCCGGTCGGTCGAGACCAGCATGGGCATGACCCCCCTGGAGGGGCTGGTGATGGGCTCCCGCAGCGGGGACCTGGATCCCGGGGCGCTGCTCCTCCTCGCCCGCGCCGAAGGGCTCGACTGGGACGGGGTTGATCACCTGCTGAACCGGGAGTCCGGTCTCGCGGGGCTGTCCGGCGTCGGCTCCGACCTGCGCGACATCGAAGAGCGCGCCGCGGACGGAGACGAGCGCTGCCGCGCCGCCCTCCAGGTCTTCTGCCACCGCCTCCGCAAGTACATCGGCGCCTACGCGGCGGTGATGGGCGGGGTCGACGCGATCGTCTTCACCGCCGGCATCGGCCAGAACAGCGCGCTGGTCCGGCACCGCGTCGCCCAGCGACTGGAGTTCCTCGGGGCCCACCTGGACGAGGCGCGCAACCGCGACGCCCGGGCCACGCTCTCGGCCGTCCCTGCGGGACAGGCTGACGCGGGTCGCTCCTCCGGGCCTCCCGGCGCCGACCGCCGCGTGATCGACATCGGAGAGCCCTACGGCCGCTGTCGCCTGCTCGTGGTCGCGACCGACGAGCAGCACGCGATCGGCATCGACACGGCGCGGGTCGCCCTGCACGTCGGGGAGGTGTCGGGCGCGCCGTCGATCCCGATCTCCATCAGCGCCCGCCACGTGCACCTCACCCAGGAGCACGTCGAGGCCCTCTTCGGGCCGGGCGCGAAGCTGGAGGCGCGTCGGGAGCTCACCCAGCCCGGTCAGTTCGCGGCGGTCCAGCGGTTGACGTTGGTCGGCCCCAAGCGGCGGCTGGAGGGGGTCACGATCGTCGGCCCGACGCGTCGCAGGACGCAGGTCGAGATCAGCCGCACCGACGAGTTCCACCTCGGCCTGGACGCGCCGATCCGCTGCTCGGGCGACATCGACAACACCCCCGGCATCACCCTGGAGGGGCCGGCGGGGGCGGTCACCCTGAGTGAGGGCGTGATCCAGTCCCAGCGTCACATCCACATGACGCCGTCGGACGCCGTCGAGTTCGGCGTCGAGGATCGGGACATCGTCGAGGTCGCGGTCGACAGCTCCGGGCGCGACATGGTCTTCGGCGACGTCATCGTGCGGGTCAAGGCGAGCTACCACCTCGACATGCACCTGGACACGGACGAAGGCAACGCCGCCAACCTCGGCCGCGACGCGACCGGGGTGCTGACGGAGACCGAAGGCTCGGTGCGGGTCCTGCGCCGGATGAGTCGGCGCGACGTCTAAACGGCCCCTCATGATCATGAGGCCCCGGGAGCGGGGAGGATGGAGGGCCGAGGTCAAGGACCGAAGAGGGAGCGGGGCTTGCCCCCCGTGACCGATGAGGGACGCAGGAATCGGGTCTCCAGACCCGCGCGGAGGGCCTCAGTATTGTGAGGGGCCGTTTAGTAGCCAGGTCGATCCGGATCAGCCGCCAGGCTGCTGCACCGTGATCGGCTGGTCGCCGTCCGTGTCGACGAAGATCACCGACGCCGGGGCGGCCCCGTCCATCGCGGTCGACGGCGTGCCGTTCACCTCGAGGGAGAAGAACACGGCGCCCGCGGCGGTGCCGGCGTCGAGGACCTCGAAGCGGATCTTCCCGTCGGAGCCCTTGCCCGTGTAGTTGAACTGGATCTGGGAGCCCGGCTTGACGTCGAAGGTGCCGGTCGGCAGCAGGTAGTTCTTGTCGTCCGAGCCCTTCACCGAGCGGCACTTGTAGGACTTGCCCTTGGCCTTGGCGGGGGCCGCCGCGGCGGTGCGGGCGGTGGTCGTGACGGCGGCGGCGCCGAGGCCGGCGATGGCGAGCTTTCCGAAGTCTCTTCGATTCATGGGTCCTCCTCGATCGATGGGGCAGGGCCCATCGGATCGGGTAGACCCTACCTCAGAGAGCGCGCGATCCGGAAACCCAGGTAGGTCTGAACCCGGTCGGGGCGGAGCTCGAATCGGTTGGCGAGTCGGCCCTGGCGCAGCGTGCTGGCCCAGCTGCCGCCGCGCACCGCGCAGAGCTCGGAGTCGGGGTTCGCCGGGGTGCACCACTCGCTCATGCCGCCGGAGACGTCGCGGACTCCGTAGGGCGAGCGGTCGGTCTCGAACACGCCGACCGGCTCGGGCTGCAGGTTGCCGCCCTCGCGGGAGTCCTTGAGCTTGGCGAGCGCCGCGTCGGGCACCTCTCCCCAGGGGTAGGCCCGGCCGTCGACCCCCCGCGCGGCCTTCTCCCACCAGACCTCCGGCGGCACGCAGCAGGGCCAGCCCGCCTTGCGCCCGAGCCACTCGGCGTAGGCGACCGCGTCGTGGTAGCTGATCGCCAGCATCGGCAGCGTGGGCGGCCACTCGTCGCCGTCGGAGTCCTCCTCGGGGACCCGGTACGGCTCGCCCGGCTCCGGGCGGGGCCAGTAGCCGACGGCGTTGCCGGTCGTGTCCGGCTCGCGTCGGGGCACCCGGTCGTGGGCCGCGTCGGCGTCCTCCCGGGCGATGTCGGTGAGGAACTCCAGGTACTCGGCCACGGTCACGGGGAACTCCCCGATCAGGAAGCCCTCGACGTCCCGCTCCCCCGGCTTGAGCGCGTCCACGGCGAGGCCGTCGTCGCCGAGCACGCAGGGACCCGCCGGGACGTAGACCCAGCCGTCGCCGATCTGCTCGGGGGTGAGCATCGGCACCGGGGCGGAGGCCTCCCAGCGCCGGCCTCGGGAGATGAGGACCGGGTAGCGGGTGTCCGCTCGGCCGTCGGCCTTCAGGGTGAGCAGGTAGGAGCCCATCGCCAGGGGCACGTCCAGCGGCGTGCGGCCGAGCTCGGTCGGCTCGCCGAGGCTCCAGATCAGGCCGTGTCGCTCGTAGCGCTGGCAGAGCACCAGCGCGCCGGTCGGGTCGGTGTCGAGCGCGACGGAGCCGGTCCCCTCCAGGAGGCGGCTGTAGGGGCCGTCGTCGTACTCGCGGACGCGGGAGGCGTACCAGGCCTGGTCGGCCTCGTCCCGCCGGTCCTCCGCGTCCTCGAAGCGGGTCCACCAGGCCCCCGCGAGGAAGGCGCGCGCGTCCGCGTTGCCGGGGTCGTGGGCGAGGGCCCGCTCGCCCGCGATGACCAGGTGCGCGAAGCAGGTCGCCCGCTCGACGAGCAGGGCGGCGACCGCGTCGCGAGCGTCGAGCAGCTCCTGCTTGTCGGCGATGGGGGTCCACGGATCGACCGCCGCTTCGAGCGCGTCGAGGCGGCGCTTCGCCTCCGCGATCTCGTCCCCCAGCGCGTCGTGGCGATCCTGCAGCGCGCGCCCCTGGGCGAGCCGCTCCAGCGCCTCGGCGCGCCGCCGGGCGCCCTCGAGGAACAGCTCGATCGCGGCCCCGAGGGCGCCGGCGTCGGCGTACCGGTCGGCCGGGGCGAGCTCCAGGGCCCGTCGGCAGATGTTCGCCAGCTCCTCGGGGATGCGCCGGTCGGGGGCCCGCTCGCGGCAGTCCTGGACGGCGTGGCCGATCGTCTGGTGGATCAGCGTGACGAGGTTCTTGCCGGTGTGGGGGAGGGTGCCGGTGAGGATCGTGTAGAGGATCGCCCCCAGGCTCCAGACGTCCGACGCCGGGCTCAGCTCGCTCAGCCGTCCGTCCGCCTGCTCGGGGCTCATGAAGCCCGGGGTGCCGATCGTGGTGCCGTCGCGGGTTAGCGAGATGCCGTCCCGGGCGGTGCGGACCTCGTCCCGCGCCTCCCCGCGGGCGGCGTCGACTTCGTCGCGGTGGACCAGCCGCGCCAGCCCCCAGTCGAGCACCAGGACCTCGCCGAACTCGCCGAGCATGACGTTGTCGGGCTTGAGGTCTCGGTGGATGACCCCCCGGCGGTGGGCGTACGCCATGGCGTTGCAGATCTGCACGACGACGCCGAGCAGCCGCCGCAGGGTCCACCGCTCCTTCGCGCTCGCCTCCCCCGCCTCGACCAGCATCAGGGCGTCGGCGAGCGCGACGCCCTCGACCTTCTTCATCGAGTAGTAGAGCTCGCCCTCCAGGGAGATGCCGAACTCGTGCACGGGCACGATGTTGGGGTGCTCCAGCTGAGCCGTCAGCTGGGCCTCCGCGACGAACCGGGCGAGCCGGCTCTCGTCCAGCCCTTCGGGGTCGCGGACCACCTTGAGGGCGACCCGGCGGCCCAGGTCCCGGTCGTAGCCTTCGGCGACGATGCCCATGCCGCCGCGGCCGAGGGTCGCGAGGACCTCGTGCCGGCCGAGCCGCTGGCGGGCCATGCTGCGCTCCTTGGCGGTGCGCTCGAGGGCCGGCTGGGAGTCCTCGATGTCCGGCACGTCCAGGGTCGGGGCGTAGCCGGACCGGGCGGGGTCGTCCCACTCGTCGAGGTCCAGCGCGGCGCTGTCCAGATCGACCGTCGGCTCGTAGCCGGACACGGGGGCGATCAGGGTGAGGCGGTCCTCCTCGCTCCCCTCGTCGGGGTCGTCCAGCGAGGGGGGGATGGTGATGCCCAGCCGCTTGAGCAGCGAGATCGGGCGAAGGTCCTCGGCCGCCGATGGCAGATCGGCGCCGGCCAGGCTCTCGATCGCTTCACGAAGCTCGTTCTGGAAGTCCCGCCCGCTCAAGGGGTCGATGTTACCTCTTGCGTCGGGTCAACACCTCGTGGCCGTCTAGAAGTCGAAGGTCGCCACCCAGGGGCCGTCCTGGCCTTCCCAGCAGGCGACGCGGAGCACGTAGGTGTTGCCCGCGGCGATGGCGAAGCTGTCGGTCTCCGGAGTGAACCCGATCTCGAAGTCGTGGAGCACCGTCTCGGTCTCGACCTCCTGGACGGGGCCGTCCATGTCGGTGTTCGAGCCTCCCCACGCCAGCTCGAAGTCGACCTTCGCGCTGTCGCCGGCCACGAACACGATGTAGTCCAGGCCGCCGGTGAACGACTTGCCGTCGTTGCCGCAGACCGCGGTGCCGTCGACGCAGAAGCCCGAGGACTGGGTCCCGATGTCCTGCATCGTCGCCAGGGTGCCGTCCTCGCCGTCGTTGGGCTCGACCTCGGCGATGCAGTCGCCGGGGGCGATGTCGTCGTCGTCCGCGACGTCGTCGTCGTCCGCGACGTCGTCGTCGTCCGTGACGTCATCGTCGTCCGTGACGTCGTCGTCGTCCGTGACGTCGTCGTCATCGGTGACGTCGTCGTCGTCGTCCGCCGAGTCGTCGTCGTAGGCGAAGTCGTCGTCGTAGCTCCGGTTGCTGCCGCGCGGGGTGGGGGAGGCGGTCGCGATCATCGTCGG
>CAYQEG010000067.1:0-35105 GCA_964416435.1 uncultured Rickettsiales bacterium | reverse complement strand
TCCTAGCTGTCGAGCGCCCCGTCGTTGTCGTCGTCGGGGTCGCCGGCGTCGCACAGGCCGTCGCCGTCGAAGTCGAAGCCGTCGTTGTTGGGCAGGCTGTCGCTCAACGGGCCGGTGTCGTCGGTGCCGACGCTGCAGTCGTCGCAGGTGTCGCCGTCGCTGTCGCCGCAGATGTCCGGGTCGGTGTCGTTGGGATCGGTGCCCGACGCGACGCCGTCGTTGTCGCTGTCGTTGTCGCCGGCGTCGCACTGGCCGTCGCCGTCGGTGTCGAGGCCGTCGTTGTTGGGCAGGGAGTCGGACAGCGGGCCGGTGTCGTCGGTGCCGACGCTGCAGTCGTCGCAGGTGTCCCCGTCACTGTCGCCGCAGATGTCGGCGTTGTTGTCGTTGGGATCGGAGGCGTCGAGGATGCCGTCGTTGTCGTCGTCGGTGTCTTCGCCGGAGTCCTGGCAGCCGTCGCTGTCGAAGTCGGTGGTGCCGTTGGACGTCCAGCCGAGGTCGCCCAGGGGGCAGTCGTCGATGCCGTCCGCGACGCCGTCGTTGTCGTCGTCGGTGTCCTCGGCGGTGGCGTCCTCGCAGCCGTCGCCGTCGTGGTCGGTGCCGGAGGTCGACGTGAAGAGGTTGCCGGTCTGGCAGGAGTCGGCCCCGTCGAGCACCCCGTCGTTGTCGTCGTCGGTGTCCTCACCGGCGTCCCGGCAGCCGTCGCTGTCGTAGTCGGTGACCGCGGTGCTGGTCCAGCCCAGGTCGCCCAGCTCGCAGTCGTCGGGGCCGTCGGCCATGCCGTCGTTGTCGTCGTCGGGGTCGGTGCAGTCCGGGTCGCCGTCGCCGTCGTGGTCGTCCGCCTCGTCGACCAGGGAGCCGTCGCAGTCGCTGTCGACCGCGTCGCAGGACTCCGGCGCGATCGGGTAGATCGAGTCGTCTCCGTCGTCGCAGTCGCAGTCCGCCGTCGCCACCGTCAGGCAGCCGACCGACGTGCCGTCGTCCTCGCCGAGGCCGGTGTCGTTGCAGTCGCCGTCGCCGTTGATGTCCTCGCCCTCTTCGCAGTACCCGTCCAGGTCGTTGTCCTGGTAGTCCGGGTCGCAGTCGATGTTGGGCAGACCGGGGGTGCCGAAGTCGCCAGAGGACCAGGGGCCGACCTGGAAGCACCAGTTGTCGACGTCGTCGTTCTCCGAGTCGGTGCTGGACGTGATGTCCGGGTCGAAGCCGAGGCTGCTGCCCGAGTTGCCCGTGAACTCCCACGAGCTGTTCCAGTCGACCTCGTCGACGACCAGGTCGCCGCCGGAGGAGCAGGGAGCGACCTCACCGGTGCACGGCACGACGAGCTGGATCTCGTCGTTGTTGTTGGACAGCTGGAACGATGACCAGGCCGCTCCGTTGTCGCACGTGACGCCCAGGCCCGCGGCCGCGCCGGGGTTCCGGCAGAGGACCGCGAGGGTGCCGGCGGCGACGACGAGCGACTCGGTGATCTCGTAGTCGTCCGTGCCGTCGTCGGTCAGGTGCCAGCCCATCAGCTGGATGTCCTCGGTCGACTCGTTGAGGATCTCGAACCACTCGTGGCTGCTGTTGCCCGACGGGTTGGCGTGGATCTCGTTGACGATCAGGTCGCCGCTGTCGACGCCCTCCTCGTCGAAGATCTCGTCGCAGTCGTTGTCGACCAGCGGATCGCTGAAGTCGTCGGTGACGTCGGGGTTGATGCCGACGTTGTTGTCGTTGCAGTCGGTGCTGTCGAAGCCGGGCACGATCGACGCGCCGGTGAGCGAGCACTCGGTCCACAGGTCCCCGTCGAGGTCGCCCTCGGCGATGCCGTCCAGGTCGGCGTCGTTGGCGTCGTACGGCGCGGTGCCAGCGAGCGGGGTGCTGCAGTCGGTGTTGAAGCCGTCGCAGCGCTCGGACTCGGCGGGGGAGACGTTGGCCGCGATGACCAGGGTGATGGTCTCGCCGGTGTTGAAGTGGCTCTGCACCTCATCCAGGCAGTCGCCGACGGCGTAGCCGGTGCCGGAGATCCAGGACGCGGGGGACCCGCACTCGAGGTGGAAGTCTCCGTCGGTGTCGTCCTCCTCGTCGACCGAGTTGGCGTCGTTGGCGTCGTAGTCGGCGGTCGCGGCCAGCGGCGAGCTGCAGTTGGTGTTGAGGCCGTCGCAGACCTCGGCCGCGCCGGGGTGCACGTTGGCGCCGACCGCGGCCGCGGTCATGCTCGCGCCGGTGTCGAAGTGCGTCGTGGTCTCGTCGAGGCAGTCGCCGACGGCGTAGCCGACGTCGCCGATGTGGGACGCCCCGGGCTCGCACTCGATGTAGAGATCGCCGTCGGTGTCGTCCTCTTCGAACGTGCTGTTGCTGTCCGTGGCGTCGTAGATCACGGCCGCCAGGGGGGAGCTGCAGTCGGTGTTGAGGCCGTCGCAGACCTCGCTCTCACCGGGGTTGACCAGCGCCGCCAGGGGCAGGCCCATGCTCGCGCCGGTGCTGAAGTGCACCGTCACCTCGTCGAGGCAGTCGCCGACGGCGTAGCCGACGTCCGCGATCCAGCCGGTCCCGCCGGTGCACTCGAGGTAGCCGTCGCCGTCGGCGTCGTCCTCTTCGAGGGTGGAGTTGGCGTCGCTGGCGACGAAGCCGCTCGCGGCGGAGCAGTCGGTGTCCAGCCCGTCGCATTGCTCGGCCTCGCCGGGGTTGACGTTCACGCCGACGTCGACCGCGAGCATCGTCAGCCCGGTGACCGGGTTGACGGTGTCCTCGTCGAGGCAGTCGCCGCCGCCGAAGCCCGGCACCAGCGACGCGGCCGTCGGCTCGCACTCGACGTAGTCGTCCTCGTCGTTGTCGTCTTCTTCGAACGTGGTGTTGCCGTCCTCGGCGTCGTAGTCCGCGGCCGACGGCGGGCTGCCCGACGCGTAGTCGCTGCAGTCGGTGTCGAAGCCGTCGCACACCTCGGTCGCGGTCGGGTTGATCATCGCCGCGAGGGACAGGGAGATCTGGTCGCCCGTCTGGAAGTGGTTCTGCAGCTCGTCGAGGCAGTCGCCCTCGGTGAAGCCGACGTCGTCGATCCAGGCGGCGCCGCCGAGGCACTCGACGTGCAGGTCGCCGTCGGTGTCGTCCTCCTCCAGGGTCGAGTTGCTGTCGTTGGCGTCGTACGGGTTCGTCGCCAGCGGCAGGCTGCAGTCGGTGTTGAGGCCGTCGCAGTCCTCGGACGCGCCGGGGTTCACGAACTGGCCGACCGCCGCCATCGTCATCAGCACGCCGGTGGCGTGGTGCACGGTGTCCTGGTCGAGGCAGTCGCCGCCGCCGAGGAGGCCCGCGCCGAGATCCACGAAGCCGGTGCACTCGATGTACAGGTCGCCGTCGTCGTCCCACTCGCCGGTCAGCGGGGTGATCTCCGGCGGGTTGCTGCCGGTGCAGGGGTTGTCCCAGCCGTCGCACAGCTCGGGGGCGTTCGGGTAGATCGCGTCCAGCGGGTCGGTCGTCGAGCCGGCGTCGCCGAGCTCGTCGGCGCAGTCGTTGCCGCCGGACAGGTTCTGGTTGGCGAACGCGTCGTTCTCCAGCCACGCGCCGAAGCCGTCCTCGACGCACTCGATGTAGCCGTCGTCGTCGGCGTCGTGCTCGTCCGGGTTGGTCGTGTCGTCGGGCACGAACAGGTAGGCGATCGTCGACTCGACGGTGTCCGACGTGCAGTCGTTCTGCCAGCCGTCGCAGAACTCCTCGGCGTACGGGTGGATGCGGAAGGCGGCGGCGAGCGCGTCGGCGACGCTGCCCTGCCAGGTCGTGACCGACGCCCCCGACGCGGTCAGGTACTCCTCGTACTCGTCGATCAGCTGGTCGCTGCTGTCGATGCAGTCCGCGTCGCCGCAGATCGTGAAGCCGTCCAGGTCCTGGTCCCGCTCGTCCGGGGTCCCGCCCTGGCCGTCACCGACGTCGCCGTCGCAGTCGTTGTCCAGCTGGTCGCACAGCTCGGGCGCGCCCGGGTACGTGTCGATGTTGCCGTCGTCGCAGTCGTCGTCGCTGGTGCCGGGGGTGAGGTCCGGGCCGATACCGGTCACGCCGTCGCCGTCGACGTCCAGCTCCTGGGGGTCGTTGGTGGTCGCGTCGCAGTCGTTGTCGATGCCGTCCGCGATCTCCACTTCGCCGGGGTTGATGTCCCCGTCTCCGTCGTCGCAGTCGCCACCCTGCAGGCCCGTGACCGAAGGCGGCGGCCAGCAGAGCACGTAGCCGTCACCGTCGACGTCCTGCTCGCTCTCGGGGATGTTGCCGTCGCAGTCGTTGTCGATCCCGTCGCACACCTCGACGAGGCCCGGGCCGACCAGCACGTTGTTGTCGTTGCAGTCGCCCTGGGCGGGGGAGAAGCCGTCGCCGTCCTCGTCCAGCTCGCTGTCGATGCAGTCGTAGCAGGCGTCGCCGGGCAGGCAGAGCGTGGTCTGCGTGTCGTCGTAGCAGTACTCGTCGTTGCCGAGCACGTCGAGCCCGGGGATGCCGTTGGTGTCGTATCCCTCGTTGCCGGGGCACTGGTTGTCGACCAGTCGGAAGACGCCGCTGAGCTGGTAGTAGGAGTCGGCGATCTCGGGCGCGAACGGGAAGACGTCGGCCGCCACCGGGTCCGTCGGGTCGTCGTTGCAGTCGGAGCCGCCGGACGCGCCGACGATGCCGTAGTAGCCGACCGGCCAGGGCAGGTCCTCTTCGTCGCACTCGACGTAGCCGTCGGCGTCGTGGTCGAGCTCGAGCTCGGGGACGAGGCCGTCGCAGTCGTTGTCCAGCGCGTCGCACAGCTCGGGGGCGCCGTCCCAGACGATCGGCGTGCTGTCGTTGCAGTCACCGCTGCACTCGTCCTGGCCGTCGATGTCGGCGTCGGTCTCCTCTTCGCCCAGCTGACCGTCGCAGTTGTTGTCGACGTAGTCGCACTGGATCTCGGCCTGGCCGGGGTTGATCGTGTCGTCCTCGTCGTCGCAGTCCGCTTCGAGCTGGAACGGCGGGTTGACCACCAGGGAGGCGCACTCGACGTAGTTGTCGTTGTCGTTGTCCTCCTCGACCTCCGGGATGTCGCCGTTGCAGTCGTTGTCCTTGCCGTCGCACTCCTCGGGATGCCCGAGGTAGACGCTGGCGTCGCTGTCGTCGCAGTCCAGGGGGGTGACCCCGTCGGCGGCCAGCTCGCACAGGGCGCGACCGTCGAGGTCCTGGTCGACGTCGTCGGGCACCTCGTCGCTGGCGAGGGGGGTGCAGTCGGTGCCGTCGGGGGCGCTGGGCACCGGCACCCCGCCCGAGCAGAGGTCGCAGTCGTTGTCGAGGCCGTCGCAGACCTCGATCGCGATGGGGGAGACGAGCGAGTTGGTGTCGTCGCAGTCGCCGCCCTGGGTCGCCTGACCGGGCAGCGGCGGGCCGCACCGCAGCTCGGTGTCGCCGGTGCCGTAGTTGTCGCCGTCCAGGTCGTCCCAGACCGCGGTGAGGCTGTCCTCGTCGTTGGTGGGGTCGCAGTCGTTGTCGATCTGGCCCAGGTCCGGATCGCCCGGCACGACCGTCTCGCACACCTCGACCGCGTCGGGGTGGATGCCCGGCTCGCTGTCGTCGCAGTCGGCGGCGGGGCAGGCCGCGAGCAGCTCGTCGGCGTCGCCGCAGGACGCCGCCTCGTCGCACGCGCCGTCGCCGTCGGCGTCGACCAGGATGAGCGAAGAGCCGTCGCAGTCGTTGTCGACGGCGTTGCCGTCCTCGCAGATCTCGACCGCCGCGGGGTTGACCCAGTAGCCGCCGGTCTCGGGGATGTCGTTGCAGTCCTCGTCGGGGCCGTCGACGTCGGTGCAGTAGCCGTCGCCGTCGAGGTCGTTGCCCAGGGAGACGCAGTCCACCACGCCCTGGAGCACCACCTTCTCTTCGTACTCGGCGGCGGGGTCGCTGATGACGAGGCGGGCGAGGTTGGGGCCGACCACTTCGCCGCGGAAGATGATGTTGAAGTCGAGGCGGGAGTTGGCGTCGACGCGGTAGTTGTAGGGGTCCGGCAGGCTGCCCAGCGGCGGCTCGGGGATGAAGGCCCCGGGGTGGTCGCCCTCGAGCGAGATCTGCAGGAGCACCGCTTCGGCGGAGGTGTTGGAGATCGTGACGCGCTTGGTCACCTCCGGGCCGGCGACGTTGACCGGCACCTCCTCGCCGTCCACTTCACCTGTCTCCACCACCGCCTGGCGGGTGAATTGGATGTTGGCACGGTCGATGTCCAGGACCTTGTTCGGGTCCGCGCAGCCGCTCAGGAGCAGTGCAGGCAGGACGAAAGCCGCCCCGATGGACGACAGAATCGATGTCGGCTTCATAAGACCCCAGCAAGCCGCGAGAGAAAGCGAGCGTGCATGGTAGCAAGCGATCTCCCCGCGCGCGGGTGTGTACGAGCGCCTGCCGCTCAGCCTCCTGAGCCGGGAACCAGGGTGTAGACGTGCACGTGCTCGGAGCGCTCGGTGGTCCACCGTTCGAGCGGGTCCGCGTGGTCCTCCATCCAGGCGACCGCCTCCAGCAGGGGCCGGTCCGGCTCCCCCACGCCCCACTGGGCCCAGGACGCGGTGATCGCGTCCGACGAGGGCCAGGTCGCGTCGGAGTCCGTCACGTAGACGAAGCAGGAGACGCGGTCGACGTTCTCTCGGGCGGCGCCGGGGCTCATCAGCAGGCCCTCGACGAGCAGGGTGTCCAGTTCGAGGCGGAGGGTCGGCATCAGCTGGCCCTCGTAGGCGCCCTGGGCGTCGCTGAAGACGACGGTGATCGGCCGGTCCGCGTCGGCCTCCCGCTGCGTCGCGCAGAGCTCCGCCATGCGGGGGATGTCCAGCCCGCTGTTCATCGGCGCTGCGGCCTGGGTGTACTGGTAGCCGAGGTACTCCGGGGGCAGCGGCGTTCTCCCGGCGAGGTAGGCCCAGCGGCCCGGGGTCGGCAGCACCCCCTCCCCGCTCGTGAGGTAGGCCAGCTGGTTCAGGCCGAGCAGGAGCCCCAGGGCGGCGGCGCCGATGCGCAGCTCGCGCTCCTTGATCTCGTGCCAGCCGATCGACGCGCAGACCGCGGCGGGGGCGAGCAGGGGGATCGAGTAGAAGGGCTGCTTCTTGCTGATGAGGGTGAACACCAGCAGCCCGCCGAGCAGCCAGGCGTCGAGCAACGCCGCCGACGTCGAGTCGATCCGCTTGCGTCCGGCGGCCAGGTACAGCGAGATCCCGATGATCGTGGCGGAGCCGAGCACCGGCCCCATCTGGGCGTCCAGGAACGACAGCGGGTAGTACAGCAGCCCCCGGAACGTCCACGGGGGCAGGCTGAGCGTCTCGTCGCCGGCGGACGAGATCTCGCCCCCGAGCTGGGTCCAGACCTCGTCCACGTGTCCCTGGAAGAAGCGGTAGTAGTAGTACCCGCAGACCGCCAGGGCGGCGGCTCCCGCGATGGTCCAGTGGAGCAGCGCCCGCAGCCGCTCGGGCCGTTCCCGCCGGGCCGCCTGGACCAGCGCTACAGCGGCCACCGGCGCCAGGTAGACCGCCAGCCCGACCCGATCCGAGAGCAGCCCCAACCCGCACAGCACTCCGAAGGCGACGGCGATCCCCTTGCGGTCGAGCCGGCTCCGGACGACGAGGAGCCCCGCCGCGAGGGCGACGAACGCGGCCAGCGGGATGTTCGGCTCGTAGCGCCGGGCGTTCCCGAAGACGGCCGGGTAGAACGCCACCAGCCCGACGGCGACGGCGGCCACCGACGCGCTGCGCAGCCTCAGGCCGACCCACCCCGTGGCGCCCAGCAGCAGGACCAGGAAGACACCGAGCGACATCACCGCGGTGATCCGCGATCGGCCCCCGATCGTCATGCCGACGGTCGCGACGGCGTGCTCCATCGGCGGGTAGTAGCCGTCCCACAACGGCGCCCAGGCGTCGTCCAGGGAGTTGTCCCGCAGCCGGAAGTAGACCTCCGTCAGCGTGTAGAGGTGCTCGTACTCGTTCTGGAACCCGTCGGGCAGCTCGTTGCTCTGCAGCCACCACAGCTGGCACGCGAGCACCAGCGTCGCGAGCGCGACGATCCAGGCGAGGACGAGCGCGGTGCTCTTCTGCATCGGCATCAGTGTAGGATTGAGGCCCTCCTACGGGGAAGCTGTGCCACAGAGAGGCGCGAAGTCATGGGTCTCAACACTGATCAAGGACGCTCCAACCGTTCCAAGAAGTCGAGCCCCGGCCGCGCCAACTCGGGCGAGGTCGACACGAGCCCCGGCGTCGAGGACGGCAAGACGCTCATCGATGGCATGAAGGCGATTCCGAAGTCCTCCGACGTCACGACGGACGTCGGCAAGAACCTGCCGCCCGAGGACGATCCGCGGGAGCGGGCCGCCCCCCTGCCCCTGCAGCGGGCGATGCGGGAGGTCGAAGCGACGGTCGACGCCCAGCTCGTCGGCACGCTCGAGCGCATCGAGCGACTCCGCAAGAAGGAGGAGGCCCTGCAGGAGCAGCTCGAGCAGCTGTACCTGGAGCTCGGGAACGTCCAGGACGCCCTGCAGGGCACCGCGACCGACCTCAAGGGCACCCTCGGTGAGCGCAAGGAGCTCAGCGCCCGGCGCTACGAGCTGCAGGCCCGCTCGCTGCAGCGCACGATGCTGACCGACGCCGCGGACCTGCGGCACCGGGCGGCCCTGTGGAAGTCGCGGATGGACGAGGCGGACGCCCGCGTGCGTGCGTTCAAGGAGAACCCCGACCTGGCCAAGCAGATCGAGGAGTTCCGCCGCCTGGACGAGCGCATGGACACCCTGGAGCTGCTCCCGGAGAGCTACCGCGGGGTCCTGCAGCAGCACCACACCGACCTGAAGACGAAGCTCCAGCCGCACCTCGAGGAGCCGATCCACGCCGAGCCGCCGCTGCTTCGGCTTGCGGTCGCGGTGGGCGTCGTCGGGGGCCGTCGACCCGACGGCGAGGAGGCGGGGGAGGACACGCTGACGGCGCGCCTGCTCGCGGTCCTTCCGGTCGACTTCGCGACCCACGCCCGCGCCAAGCAGGGCAAGTCCGACCTGGCCGCCCGCTTCGCGTTCCGCGTGCTGGCGGCCCTCTCCCGGTTCGTCGTGAACATCGGCGCCCGCTCCGACCCGCAGCCGGCCGACCTGGACGGCCTGCTCGGCATCCAGCTGCCGTTCGACGACCTGGCGGTGCCCGTGACCGCAGGCGACCTCGCCCGGGCGCTGCGCGACTCGTTCGCGGAGGCGGCCGACAGCCAGATGGCCAAGGTCCGCGTCACCACGGACATGGTCTTCGTCCCGATCGAGACGCTCGATCTGCTGTGGGCCAAGACCGCCGAGAGCGAAGAGACGAAGGACGACGCCAAGCCGACTCGCTCCAAGTCGAAGCGAAGCCGCGGCAAGTAAGCGGTCTCAGGATTCCGAAGCTATCTTGAGATCCGCCGGGGACGATCTCGGCAGATCGGATGGACATGGAACGCTTCGATCTCAGCGGCCTCAAGGTCTCGCTCGTCTATCCCCCGTACGGGGCGATCAAGAACGAACCCGGCATCAAGGCGGTCAAGGAGAATTACGGGGTCTTCCCGTCGCTGTCCCTGCTGTACGTGGCCGGCTGCCTCGAGCAGCACGGGGTGCAGGTCCAGTTCATCGACGTCAACGCCGAGAACCTGACGTTCGAGGAGACCGTGGCGCGGCTGCAGGCGTTCGGGCCCGACTACGTCGGCTACACGATCACCACCTACCTCTTCTATCAGACGCTCTCGTGGGTGAAGGCCATCCGGGAGGTGGTCGACGTGCCGACCATCGTCGGCGGCGTGCACATGGGCATGTACCCGGTCGAGTCGATGTCGCACACGTGCCTCGACTACGGCGTGACCGGTGAGGCGGAGGCGACGCTCCCCCACCTGCTCAACGCCCTGACGAAGAAGCAGGATCTCGACGGCCTCAAGGGGCTGGTCTGGCGCAAGGACGGCGAGGTTGTCTACAACGGCAACGCGCCGACCCTCGCCAACATCAGCGACGCGGCCTGGCCGGCCCGCCACCTGCAGGACAACAGCCTCTATTACTCGTTCATCAGCAAGTACAAGAACTTCAGCTGCCTGATGACCAGCCGCGGGTGCCCCTACCGGTGCATCTTCTGCGAGCAGGGCGGGCTCAAGTTCCGGCCGCGTACCCCCAAGGACGTGGTCGACGAGATGGAGCAGGCGTTCAACGAGAACGGCGTGCGCGAGTTCGACTTCTTCGACTCGGCGTTCACGATCCAGAAGCAGCGCGTGATCGAGATCAGCCAGGAGATCGTGCGCCGCAAGCTGGAGGTGGTCTGGGCGGCGCGCACCCGCGTCGACTGCATCAGCACCGAGATGCTCCAGTGGATGGCCCGCGCCGGCTGCGCCCGCATCTACTACGGCCTCGAGTCCGGCAACCGCGAGGTGCTCCGAACGCTGCTCAAGGCGGCGGACCTGGAGCAGGCGAAGCAGACCGTCGCCGACACCAAGGCGGCCGGCATCGACGTGTTCGGCTACTTCATGGTCGGCAACCCGGGCGAGACGCCGTCGACGGTGCGTCAGACGATCCGCTACGCGCTGGACCTGGACCTGGACTACGCCCAGTTCAGCAAGGTCACGCCGATGCCCGGCACCGAGCTGTACGCCATGTACCTCGAGCAGTACGGCGAGGACTACTGGCGCAACTACATCCTGGACGAGAGCTACGACAGCTACATCCCGCGCCCGGGCTGCGACCTGACCGAGCAGGAGATCCAGGAGCTGACGCAGCTCGCCTACGTGCGCTTCTACTACCGCCCGATGTTCGCCGCGAAGGCGCTCAGCCGGGTGAAGTCCTGGCACGAGTTCCGGCGCTCCGCCTCGACGGCGTGGCAGATGCTGGCCCAGAAGCCCGAAGGCCAGTACCAGGAGATGGACCTCAGCTGAGCCCGTGCCCGAACCGGGCGACCGGACACGGGCCGTCGAGCCCTACTCCGACTTCGACAGGTTGATGTCGATGGTCTGGTACGGGATGCCGATGCCAGCGTTGTCCAGCGCGTACTTGGCGGCCCGGTTCATCGCGTCCATCACGCCCCAGTACTCGCCGTTGGGCGCCCAGCACCGGCACTGGAAGTCGACGCTGCTCGCGCCGAGGCCGGTCAGCACGACCACCGCCCTGTTGACGTGCTCCACCTGCTCCATCGCGTCGACGAGCACCTTGCGGGCCGTATCGACGTCCGCGCCGTAGTCGACGCCCACGTCGACCGCGACCATGCGCTCGTCGACGGGGGTGTAGTTGGTGATGGTGCCGCCGAAGATCGAGCCGTTGGGCACGGTGATCAGCTCACCGCTCGGCGGCTGCAGCACGGTGGTGAAGATGCCGAGGCTGACGACCTCGCCGACCGAGCCGCCGCCCTCGACGACGTCGCCGACGTTGTAGGGGCGGAACATCAGGAGCATGACGCCGGCGCTGAAGTTGGCCAGCGTGCCCTGCATCGCCAGACCGACGGCGAAGCCGGCGGCGCCCAGGATGGCGACGAACGAGGTCGTCTTGATCCCGAACATCTCCAGCGCGGCGAGCACCGCGACCGTGAGGACGAGGTAGCGGATGACGTTGGCGCCGAAGAGCGACAGGGTCGTGTCGACCTTGGCCCTCTCCATGCCCCGCTGAGCCAGCTTGGCGAACTTGCCCGCCAGCCAGCGGCCGACGAAGAAGATGAAGAGGACGCCGAGGATCTTCGGCGCGGCTTCGGTGGCCAGGGCGACGCCCTGCTCGACCCACATCTTGAGCTGTTCTTCGGACATGTCGAATCGATCCCTTGTTCAGGTGGCCCCTCGGACGAGGGGGTTCTACCCGAAGGAATCGTCTCGGATTGACTCAGCCCCCGATCGAGATCATCGAGCCCTCGAACGGGTTGTGGCCGTCGGTGGTCGTGATGTGCGCTTCGGGCTTGTGGGTGACGCCGAGGCGGATGGCCGCCTCCAGGTCGTCGTCGGTGCCGCCTTCGCGGAGCACGTCCCGCAGGCTGATCATCTGCGGCTCGTAGGCCAGGCAGTTCTTGAGGGCGCCGTCGCTGGTCACCCGGATCCGGTTGCAGTTCTCGCAGAACTGGCGGCTCAGCGCGCCGATCGCGCCGATCTCCATCTGGGTACCCGCGACCTTCCAGTACTGAGCCGGGCCGCTTCCGCCGGGGCCGCGGGCGTCCTGCAGGTCGAAGCCGGCCGCCTCGATGCGCTCCCGGGTCTCCTCCCAGGGGACGAGGGAGAAGCGCGACTCCCCGAACGGCATGTACTCGATGTAGCGGAGCGTCACCGGCAGGTGGGCGAAGTGGCGGACGAAGTCCCCCACCTCCTCCTCGTTCAGCCCGCGGCAGACCACCACGTTGATCTTCAGGGGCAGCCAGCCCATCTCGACGACGGTGTCGATGCCAGCGAGCACGTCGGGGAGGCGGTCGACCCGCGTGATCTCGGCGAACTTGGCGCGGTCGAGCGTGTCCAGGCTGATGTTCAGGCGGTCGAGCCCGGCGTCGCGCAGCGGCTGCGCGAGCTTCGTCAGGTTCCACCCGTTGGTCGTCATCGCCAGGTCGCGCAGGCCGTACCGCTTGGCGGTCGCGATCTTCTCGATCAGCTCGACGATCCCTCGGCGGACCGTCGGCTCGCCCCCGGTGAGGCGGATCCGGTCGACCCCCATCTGGGCCAGGACGGAGCACAGGCGCCGGGTCTCTTCGAAGCTGAGGAGCTCGTTGCGCCGCAGGAAGTCGACGCCCTCGGGGGGCATGCAGTAGACGCACCGGAAGTTGCACCGGTCGGTCACGGACAGGCGCACGTAGTGGATGCGTCGGCCGAACGGGTCGATGATCGGGTCGCGAGTCGTCACTGGCGGCACTGTAGCGGGGCTGTGGGAATCCGCACTGATCCGGCCGCTAGAGCCGAGCCAGTTCTTCCTGCGTGTTGACGTTGATGAAGCTGGCCCCTTCGGGGTCCACCTCGCGCCAGCGGTCGGAGCGGATCCGCTCGACGCGCATCGAGCCGTACCACCGGCCCATCGCCAACTCGCCGGACAGCAGCGCCTCCTTCATGGCGCCGAGGCAGCGGTGGCCGTAGATCGCGTGCATCGGCTGCTCGCGGTCGTTGGCGACGGGGAGCAGCACGTCGGCCCCCTTGGGAGGCAGCGTGCGCAGCCACTCGACCAGCGCGGGGTTCAGCTTCGGCATGTCGCACGCGGCGAGGAACACGAACGGGGTCTCGGCCAACGCCAGGCCGGTGTAGAGGCCGCCGAGCGCGGCGTTGTCGGGCAGCAGGTCCTCGACGACGCGGGTGCCTTCGGGCAGCGGAGGCATCACCTGGTCGTGTCCGCGGCGCACCACGGTCACGCCGCCCGCGCAGTGCGGCAGGATGCTCTCGACGAGCGACGACAGCACCGCCTTGCCGTCGACCTCCAGGAACGCCTTGTCCGAGCCCATCCGGGTGGAGCGGCCGCCGGCCAGGACGACGCCCGTCAGGGGACGATCGATGTGGCCCCGTCGCACGAAGCGCTCGAGGATCATGTCGGCGCAGGGCCCGACGTCGTTCAACGGCAGCTGCTCGATGTGCGGCGCGAGGTCCTGCAGCGGGTAGTCCGTCAGCGCGGCGACGGCGCCCTCGAGCTCCTCCGGGCCGGGGGCGAACGGCTGGGGCGCGCCCTTCCGGGCGACCAGGAACTTGGGCATGCCGGAGCGGCGGTAGCCCTCGGTGATCACCAGGTCGACCCGGCGCGCGTAGCGCGAGACCAGCGTCAGCAGCGGCTGCTCGCCGTCGACGCTGGCCATGAGCGCCATCTTGTGGGCGTTGGCGATGAGCACCTGGCGGGCGCCGGCCTGGCGGAACTTCCAGGTGTCCTTGCCGGGCTTGTCGACCTCGAAGCCGTGCACGTCGTGCTTGACGACCATCACCCGCACGCTGCGCCGGCCCAGCTCGGCGAGGAGCTTCTGCAGGAAGGTGGTCTTGCCGGTGCCGGACCGGGCGACGAACGAGATGATCGGGGGGAGCATGCCGCTCATCGGAGAGACGCCTCGGGCTGGTCGGCGGAGACGCCGGGGAGGAGTTGCACACGGACGACGTCGCCCGCGGCGACCTGGGTGACGTCTTCGGGCATGGCGATCAGGCAGTTCGCCTTGCCCATCGACGAGATCAGACCCGAGCCCTGGGACCCGGTCGTACTGACCGACCAGCGGAGGTGGTCGCGGTCGTACCGGAGCACGCCCCGGAACAGGAACAGGAAGCGGGCCTTGCTGCCCAGGTCGTGCTCGATGACCGCGTCGACGGTCGGCAGGTACAGGTCGTCGCAGCCCTGCAGGCGCCGGAGCGCGGGGCGCACGTACTGCAGGAAGCTGACCATGCAGCTGACCGGGTTCCCCGGCAGCCCGAAGTAGGGCATGCCCAGGATCGTCCCGCTGGCGTTGGGCTTGCCCGGCCGCATGGCCACCTTCCAGAACGACTGCTCGCCCATCTCGCCGAGCACGTCGCGCACGTAGTCGTAGTCGCCGACGGACACGCCGCCGATGGAGACCACCGCGTCACACCCCTCGGTGGCGGCGAAGATCTCGCGGAGCGCTTCGGGCGTGTCCTTCGCGATCCCGAGGTACTTCGGGACCCCGCCGGCCTCCTTCACCATGGCGATGAGGGCGTAGCTGTTGCTGCTGTAGATGTGGCCGGGGGGGAGGTCCTCGCCGGGCTCGTGGATCTCGTCGCCGGTCGACACGATCGCGACCACGGGGCGTCGGCGCACGGTCACCTCGGCGACGCCCTGGCTGGCCAGCATGCCGACGTGGCCGGCGGTCAGCGGCGCGCCGATGGGGGCGACGGGCTGGCCGGCCTTCATGTCCTCGCCGGCGGCCCGCACGTTGTCCAGCGGACCCCGGCCGGTGCTGTCGATGCGGACGTGGTCGTCGTCCAGCCGCTCGGTCCGCTCCTGCATGATCACGTGGTCGGCGCCGGGCGGGATGGGTGCGCCGGTGAAGATGCGGCAGGCCTCGCCGGGGCCGAGCTCGACCTCCGACCAGCCGCCCGCGGGCACCTCCTGGGTGACCTTCAGCGTCACCGGGCCACCGCCGTCGATCAGCGACGCCACGTCGGCCCACTTCACGGCGTAACCGTCCATCGCCGAGTTGTCGGCGGGGGGTTGGCTGCGGGTGGCGATGACGGGCTCGACGAGCACGCGGCCGAAGGCGTCGGCGAGGGGGACGACCTCGCCGGACAGCGGCGACAGCGGCTCGAGGATGCGGATCTGGGCCTGTTCGACGGTCAGCATGGCGCGCTTTATACAGGCTCGCGCGCGAGCCGCTACCGCGGTCGTCCGTCGCGACGTTTGAGCACATCGTCGAGCATGCCTGCGGCCCCCGCCAGGCTGCTCGGTACCGTCGGCCGGGCGGGGCGGCCGGCCCGGGCATGCTCGCTCAGCTCGGCCCGCATCCGGGCGAGGATCGCCGCGGCATCGGGGGGCGCCTGTTGCCGAGCCAGCAGCGCGGCCGTGGTCGGTCGACCGGGGGGCTCGGGGGGCGTGACCTGGACGTGGCGGATGCCGTATTGCGGGATCGGCCAGCCCGGCATGCTGCTCACGGTCAGCTGGGTGTCGTCGGACAGGTCGGCGATCATGTCGACATCGAGCACCCGGTGGAACGGCCGCATCCGGGACGCGCTGACCAGCAGCGTGCCGTCCGCCGACCGGTAGAGCCGCTGCACCGTCCCGTGCGACTCCTCCCCGAGCAGCTCCCCCAGCAGGGTCAGCCCCTCGCCGGAGGCCCAGGTGTCGAGGGCGGCCAGGGCGGCGGGGAGGTCCCGGACGCCGCCGCGGTAAAGGCCTGCGTCGACCACGTCGGGGTCGGACCGGACCCATCGCCCGCCCCATCCCCGGTACAGGACGTCGAGCTGCCTCCGGTACGCCAGGAGCTCCCAGGCGTCCATCCTGCCGAGCTCCTCGTCGGAGACGGGCCCCGTGGGCGGAGGAGCATGTCGGGGGGGGATCGGCGCCGCGGGGGACCGGCGGTCGGGCCACAGGTCCGAGCTGGGGGCGGGCGGCTGCCGCCGCCCCTCCAGCCAGTCCGCCCAGGGAGCGGCCGTCGGGATCGGATCACCGTCGAACGGGCGGAGCTGCACCACGAAGCCGAGCAGCGCCTCGGGATCGTCCTCGACCTCGCCGACCCAGGTGTGGATGTCCACCCGGTAGCTGCCGGCGGGGACCTCGCGCACCCGACAGAACTCGTCCCCGTCGGGGGCGCCTCCCCGGGGCTCGAAGCCGCCGGACAGGACGAGGCGGCCGGAGGGCAGGTCGAGACGGCGGGTGATCCGGGCGGTCCAACCGGCCTCCTCGTCCGGCTCCAGGTCGCCGACGACCAGGCGCACGACCAGTTCGTCGTCCTGGGCCAGCTTCATCCCGACGAAGGTGTGCTCCGCGGCCACCGCCGCGAGGTCGGCGGCCGCCTCGGCGCGCGTGCGACCGCCCAGGCCCCGGGCCCACAGCGCCCACGCGTTGGACTCGTTGTACAGCTCGATGTCTTCGCGCATCGGCCCTCCGGCTCCCTCAGTCGATCTCCACGCGGACCACGACGAAGTCGGTCGGCGTGCCGAAGGCGACCTCGTCGGCGCCGGGCCGCCAGTCCATCGAGACGCAGCCGTCGACGCCCATGGGGCGCTGGAAGCGGTCGACCTCCGCGCCGGTGTCGACCTCGTAGACGCGGAAGCTCGGGTGGGCGGCGCCGTCCGCCGCGAGCACGACGGCGACGTGGGAGCCGTCCTCGTCCAGCGCGGCGCACTCGACCGTGCGGCCGGTGCTGACCTGGGCGGAGACGCTCCAGGCGTCCATGGTCCAGACCTGCACGTTCGTGCCGTCCAGGGCGACGAAGCGGCTCAGGTCGCGGCTGATGTCGACGACGTTCTCCGCGGTGAAGACGGGCTCGACCGCGCCCCGCTCGCAGACGGCGCCTCCGCCGTAGATGCGGACCTCGCTCAGCCAGTGGTACGGCGGCTCGATGGGGCACGCGGTGAGGGTCTCGATCCACTCGCCGTTCGTCGGGTCGCGCAGCGTGCCGGCGCTGACGGTCGGGGCGTCGGGGTCGTGGCGCTCGAACCAGGCGCCGGGCAGCCACTCGAGCTCCTCGGTGGCGGTGATGGCGCCGGTGTCGGGGTCGAACCACTCCCGGGAGGCCCACAGCTGGTTGGGGTCGGGGGTCAGGATCAGCAGCTCGTCGCCGTGCCAGCCGCCCCACGCTGCGTCGGGGCGGCGGAGGACCACCTCGCCGGTGTCGGCGTCGAGCACGTGCAGGCCCGCGATGTGGCCGGGGCCGGTGCCGAGCGGGGCGCCGTCGCCCGCGACCGTACCCTCCATGACGACCAGCCACTCGCCGTCGGGGCGGTAGTGGGTGGCGATGATCGGCTCGTCGAGCACGTCGGGCTCGGCGTCGACTTCGCCGGTGGCCGGGTCGAGGATCTTCAGGCGCTCGCCCCACAGGCCGGCCACGGCGAGGCGGCCATCGGGCAGCACGTCCATCGCGGTGACGCCGCTGGCGCCGTCCTGGCGGCTCCAGATCACGTCGCCGGACGGCCAGTTCAGCGCCTGGACGGACAGCGGCACGTTGGCGTCCGGCGACGGCAGAGAGCCGACGAAGAGCACGTCGCCGTCGGCGTCGAACTCGAGGAAGGCGACACGGGTGACGCTGCCGATGGTGGTCAGCACGTCGCGGAGCCAGGCGCCGGTCGTCGAGTCGAACTCGGACAGGTGGAACGTGTCGCCGAGCAGGAACGTGTCGTCGGGGGTCCAGCGGAAGACGAGCCCGCCGCGGGCTTCCTCCGGGCAGCCCGCGCAGAACTCGGCGAGCAGGCCGCCGGTGTCGGTGTCCCAGACCTGGAAGAGGCCGTCGGCGCCGTCGACGCCGTTGGCGAAGGTGGCGACCCGGTCGCTTCCGTCGGGGGCCCACTGGACGTCGGTCGGGGTGCCGACGGCGGTGACGCCGGAGACGTCGCCGCCGCCCTGGGTGGAGACCTCCCAGCCGTAGGGGTCCCAGCTGGCCTGGAGGGTCGCCCAGTTGGCGTCGACCTCGTGCAACATCCAGCCCTCGTCGTCCCACAGGAAGACCTGCGAGCCGTCGGGCCGCCAGGAGGCGTTGCGCATGGCGGCGCCGATCCCGGGGGCGGCCGAGAACCACCGGCCGAGCTCCTCGGCGTCGGCGTGCCACACGCGGGTGCTCGAGGCGATGGCGGTGTTGGCGGGGTCGTCGTTGGCGGGGAGCGTGTAGACGAGAACGTCATCGCCGTCGGGCGACGGCACGAACAGGGCGCTCTCGAAGGCGTCGACCGGCGGGCCGGGTGACCAGGTGCCGTCCAGCGTCAGGGAGCTGGGGAAGCCGAAGGCGTCGTCGAGGACGAGGGCCTCGCGGCCGGGCCAGGCCGTGACCGTGGTGTCGGTGAAGTTGGCGGAGCCCGACCAGTGGGCGCTGATGCGGGCCCGGTTGGCGACGTCGTCGCGACGCTCGGTCACCGTGATCGTCGCGGTGTCGCGCAGGTCGTAGGCCATCGCGCGGACGTAGACCTCGTACGTCCCGGCGAGCTGGGGTGCGGTCACCGTCACCGCGAAGTTCGGCGGGATGCCGGCGTCGGAGCCTTCGCTCGGATCGTCGACCCAGCTCGTCCAGAAGAGCGGCTGGGGGCACTCGGCGGAGAAGGTGATCTGCTCGAAGGAGACCGCGGTCACCTCCCGGGGGCTGATCGTGCAGGTCAGGTCGCCGGGGTCGTCGTCGTCGTCCCCGCCGAACCAGTCGCAGGCGGGGAGGACGACGAGCAGGAGGGGCAGGATCAGCACGCGCGAGCGGGACATTGGGGACTCCTCGATTGTCGAACTATAGAGCCGCCTCTTCGGGGAGCGCCCGCACCAATCGGAACCCGTTGTACGCCCCGACGTTCCAGTGCGACGTGCCGAGCCGCGAAGCGCACCGCGCCGCGTCGGCGAGGTGGTTCCAGGACGCGCCCTTGACGACCCGCCGCTCGGCGTCGGTGTCGAACGCAGGGTCGCTGCAGAGCTCCCGGACCGTGCCGGCCAGGTCGCGCACGCCGTAGACGGAGACGTCGCCGGCGCGAGAGCCGACGCGGGTTGGCCGCGGTCGGCCGGGCGCCGAGTAGCGCATCGTGGCGAGGGTGGCGTCGAACACGTCCCCCCAGGGGTAGGCCCGGCCGTCGACGCCGCGGGCCGCCTTCTCCCATTGCGCCTCGGTCGGCAGCGCCGTGGGCACGCCGTCGCGCTCGCTGCGCCACGCGGCGTAGGCCATCGCGTCGTGCCAGCTGATCGCGAGCACCGGCCAGGCGGGATCCCAGCGATCGCCGTCGTCATCGATCTCCGGCACCACGAACGGCTCGTCGTCCGCCGGCATCACCCAGTACGGCGCCCGGGTCTCCGCCTTCACCCCCGACTCGGCGCGCGGGACCCGCCGGCGGGCCTCCGTCCGGTCGATCGCGTTCAGGTAGTCGCACCACTCCTGCATCGTCACGGGGAAGCGCAGCATCAGGAACCCCGGCACGTGCGGGTGCTCCGCCGGGCGGGCCTCCAGCGCCCCGGGATCGCCGCCGAGGAGCGCCGGGCCGCCGGGCACGTAGACCCAGTCGTGGTCCACCGCGCCGGACCGGAACAGGGACACAGCGTCGCCTCCGTCCCAGTGGCCGCCCCGGTCCAGGTGCACCGGGTAGCGGGTGTCCGCGAAGCCGGGGAGCTTGAACTCGAGCAGCCACGAGCCGCGCTCCAGCGGCGCCCCCTCCAGCGGCGTGGGGCCGAGGGGGTGGCTGGGGCCGAGCGTCCAGACGACGCCTTCCCGGAGGAACGGCCGGGCGAACACCTCCGCGCCGGGCGGGTCGGTCGACAGCGTCACTGTCCCCGCGCCCCGCAGGGCGTCGGCGTGCCGGCCGTCATCGTAGTGGCGGACCCGCTCGGTGCAGAACGCGACCTCGGCGTCGTCCCGGGCCGCCTCGGCGGCGGTCAGTCGGGTCCACCAGGCGTCGGCGAGCAGCCCGCGAGCGCCGCGGTTTCCCGGGTCCGCGGAGAGGGCGCGATCGCCGGCCGCGACCACCTCGGCGAAGGCGGATGCGCCAGCGATGCGGCCTCGCGCCAGCTCCTCGCGGATCACCAGCAGCTCGCCCCGCTGCTCCATCGGGGTCCACGGGTCGAACCGGTCGGCGAGCTCCGCCTCCGTCGTCTGGAGCAGCGCGCGCCGGGCGAGCAGCTCGCGCCACAGGCGGGCCGAGGCCCGGGCGTCGGCCAGGTGCCGCGCCGCCTCCTCGGCCCGGCGCCGCCCCTCGAGGAACGAGCGCACCCCCTCGGCCAGCGCCGCCGCCGACGGCAGGCGGTCCGGTGGGTCGGTCGCCATCGCCCGCAGGGACAGGTCCGCGACCTCGTCGTCGATGTCCAGCTGGGGCGCCCGCTCCCGCGGGTCGGGGGGCGGGCGGGAGACGATCTGAAACGCCATCGCCTCGGGCGACTGGGGAGCGTAGGCGCGGCTGAGGGTCAAGATCTCGAACAGCAGGGCCCCGAGCGACCAGACGTCGGACCGGGCGTCGAGCTGGTCCAGGGCGCCGACCGCCTGCTCCGGCGACATGTAGCCGGGCGTGCCGATGACCGAGCCGGCCAGGGTGCGGAGGGAGCCGGTGGAGCTCGCCTCTGCCTCGTCGGCGGGCCGGGGCAGCTCGTCGGCGTCCTCGATCAGTCGCGCGAGGCCCCAGTCCATGACGTAGACCTCGCCGTACTCACCGAGCATCACGTTGGCTGGCTTGAGGTCGCGGTGGAGCACCCCGCGGTCGTGGGCGTAGGACATCGCGTCGCACACCTGCACGAACGCGCGGAGCAGCCCCCGCCGGGTCCACGAGCCGGCCCGCCTGCCGTCGCGCAGCAGGCTCAGCACGTCCCTCAGCGATCGGCCCACGACCCGCTTCATCGAGTACCAGACCGTGCCGTCGGCGCTCAGCCCGGCCTCGTAGACCGGCACGATCGACGGGTGGTCGAGCTGCGCGGTGACGCGGGCCTCCGTGACGAACCGGGCGAGGCGTCGCTCCCCCTCGTGGGGGTCGAGCACGTGCTTGATCGCGACCTCGCGTCCCAGCTCCGGATCCCGCGCGAGGAGCACCCGGCCCATGCCGCCGATGCCGAGCTCGCCCAGGATCTCGTAGCGGTCGATGGCCTCGGGCAGGGGCAGCGGGATGGCTCCGACCGTCGGGGCCTCGTCGCCGGGGGCCGGGGCGTCGCCGAACGCCGCCGTGCCGAAGAAGCTGGCGAAGCTGGGCGGCGGAGCGGACATCGTCTCGGCGTCGGGCTGGACCGCGCCGGCGTCGTCGTCCGTCCGGGTGGGGGCGTCGAGGGAGACCGCGGTCAGCCCGAGCCGGCTCATCAGCTGGGAGATCGGGCGGTCCGAGTCGTCCGTCACGCCGACCCCTGGAGCGCCTCGTTCCGGACCCGCTCCAGGTCCTCGCGGGTGATCGGGCCGTCGTACTCGGCCTTGCGCATCGCGTAGATCAGGCCGCCCGGCAGCCCGAGCAGCCCCTTCTCGATCCAGAACCCGAGGTGGCCGAACAGGAACGCCTGGGTCGGCCGCACGAAGCCCTCGAGCAGCTTGACGAACACCAACTCGCGGATCCCCTCGCCGCCGACCGTCGGCCCGACCAGCGTCGCTGAGGTCATGAGCAGCGCGCTGAACAGCACCATGCCGATGCCCGGCCCGGCCACGCCGGCCTCCGACAGGCCCATCAGCAGGGTCCAGTACATCAGCGCGGTGGTGAGGTGCCCGATGACCGCCAGCCCGACGGCCCCCATCAGCACCTGGCGGTGCCCGGAGTAGGCGGTGGACGCCTCGAAGACCTTCTCGGCGAAGCCGCGGACCTTCGCCGTCGGCACGAAGCGGAGCAGCGGCCGGGTCAGCGCCGGCGTCAGCAGCACGGTGAAGAACCCGGCGGTGCCGACCGCGACGATGGCGGCGACCATCGTCGCCCGGCTCGGGTCGAAGCCCGGGAGCACCCGCCAGCCGATCGGGAAGACGATCAGGAGGAGCGTGGCGAGCCCGACGAAGCCGATCACCTTGTCGATGACGATGACCGCGGCGCAGGGCACCGGCTGCTTCGTCACGCGGATCGAGTCGTACAGCTTGAACCCGTCGAGCCCCAGCGTGCCCGGCGTGACGATGCCGAAGAACCGGCCGATGAAGAACGACCCGGCGCAGAAGCGGTAGTCGAGGAAGAGTTCCTGGCCCTTGAGCAGCAACTGCCAGCGCCAGATGTTGCCGAAGATCCCGATCAGCTTGATGGCCACGCCGAGGCCCAGCCACGGCACGAATCGACCGACGCGGATGCCGCTGGCCTCCTCCAGGAGCTCGTCCAGGCCCACCTCACCATGGGCGAACAGCCACCAGAACACGGCCACCGTGAGCACGAGCTTGACGATGAGGATCGCGACACGTCGCATGACAGCGGCCGAGCCTAGTAGACTTGTGCACCTTGCGCTGGCTCCCGCTGATCCCGCTGCTCCTCCTGTTGGCCCCGTCGCCCGCCCGGGCGCTCGACGACGTGGTGATCGACCGGCTCGGCGCCGTCGACCCGGCGGCGCGCCAGGGCGAGTTCGAGTTCGTCGTGCGCGAACTGTCGATGGCGCTCGCGGCGCCGCCGAACCACGCGGTCGGCGCGCTCGGCCTGTACGAGCTCGAAGTGACGACCGAGCACCGCATGGCGTTCCTGCACGTCGATCCGGCGGGCCCCGGCGGCAGCGCCTGGGGTGACGTCGTCCAGGACGCGGACGCCGGAACGCTGGCCTGGAGCCCCGGCCTGCAGATCCGCAAGGGGCTGCCCTGGTCGTTCGAGGCGGGCGGCAGCGCGGCGTGGATGGCGGTGACGCGCCAGTTCAAGATCGGCGGCTACGGGCGGTGGGCGTTCCTCGGCGGGTGGGACAAGGTGCCCGACGTCGCCCTCCGGCTCGGGTACGACGGCTACGTCGGCAACCCCCAGCTCGAGCTCGGGGTCTTCAAGCTCGACCTCGCGGTGGGCTACACCTTCAAGGCGTCGAGCAAGGCCGAGCGCGCGGGGACACGCTTCTCCCCCTTCGGCGGCTACGGCTACCTCATGAGCCACGCGCGCGCGGTCAGCGACGTCGGCGAGCTGACCGAGGTCACCGCCTGGGCGGACAAGGCGAAGACGGGCGTCGATCCGCGGGACTTCCGCTTCCACCGCTTCTTCGCCGGCATGGAGATCCGCACCAGCCAGGTCGTCTTCCGCTTCGGCGCGGACCTGACCGTGCCGCGAAACGGGCCGCTGATGGCGGCGATGAACCTGTCGCTGGGGGCGCGGTTCTAGCCCCTGCAAGCGCCCGTCGTCGTCAGCTCGACGCTGCGTCGACCTCCGCCAACACCTCCAGCGCCAGGTCCGGGCGGTCGGTGATCAAGCCGTTGACGCGCATGGCGATGAGCTCCCGCATCCGCACCGGGTCGTCGACCGTCCAGGTGTTGACGGCCAGGCCGCGGAGGTGCGCCAGGCGGACCCGCTCCACGGTCACCAGGTCCTCCCGGGGGTGGAGCGCGTACGCCGACAGCAGCGGCGCAGCCCACGGCCGACGCATCACCCGGTCCCGCACCTTGCCGGCCAGTCCCTTGCCGTTGTCCATCGGGAACACCAGCCCCAGCGGCGCCCGGCAGTGCCGGCGCACCCGGCGCAGCGAGAACGGGTTGAAGGACGAGACGATGACGTCGCCGTACAGGTCCATGCGGTGGATCAACCGACCGAGCGCGTCGCTCGTACCGTCTCCGCCGGCCGCGTCCTCCTTGACCTCGATGTTGAAGCGGACCCGCCCGGCGAAGGTCTCCAGAACCTGCACGAGCGAAGGCACCCTCGCTGATGCAAAGTCAGGGGAGAAGTGAGAGCCGACGTCTACCTCGCTCAGCTCCGACAGGGGCAGGTCCGCCACCGCTGCGTCCAGTCCGCCGACGCGGTTCAGGTCGGCGTCGTGGAGGACGACCAGCTCCCCGGTCCGGCAGAGCCGGATGTCCAGCTCGAAGAAGTGCACCCCCAGGTCCGCGGCCTGCTCGAACGCCGCCATCGTGTTCTCGGGCGCGAGGGCCGCCCCGCCCCGATGGGCGTGTACCTGTACCACCGGCGCCTTCGCCGGGCTGTGGCGGGCGTGGGCCTTCGTCGTGGCGCGGCCGGGCTTGCGGGGGATCTCCCGAGGGCGGGTGCTCGACATCGCCCGAAGCGTATCAGCGCGGCGATCGCCGTGACGTGGATCGCAGCGCTGGCTCTGGCCGGCCCCGCGTGGGCCGATCGCGTGGAGGTGACCGCCGCGATCGACCCGGCCGCGGGCACCGCCGGAGGCAACTTCAGCTGGACTCTGAGCAACGTGAGCGGCGAGCCCCTGGGGGCGGTCGAGGTGTTCCTGTACCCCCGCGTCTACCTCGACGATCCCGACCTGGACGACCAGCTCCTCCCGCGCGTCTATCCGTTCGCGTTCGACCCGGGCGACCAGGTCCTCCTCTGCGACCACGAGGTGGTCTCGGAAGACCCGCCCGTCGCGCGGATCCCCCTCGCCGCTCCCCTCGCCCCCGGGGAGCAGGCGACCGTCGAGTGCGCCTTCGAGACCCGGATCCCGCTGAAGTACGGGACGTTCGGCCGGAGCCGCCGCACCGTCACCATGAACGGTGGGCTGAACCCCCTGCCTGTCACCCTGGGCCCCGACGGTTGGCTCCGAGACGCCCCCCCGCCGTCCCTCCCCCACGACGTGGATCTCGCCCTGCCCGACGGCTGGGGCGGGATCGTCGGGGAGCAGCTGGTCGGCCTGCCCGACGCTGGCCCCGTCACCGCCGCAGTCCCCCGCCCCGGACCCCGTCGCTGGCTCTCCGTGGGGCTGCACCGCGATCCGCAGGTCCAGCACCTGCCCCTGTCCGGCGACCAGTCGGTGACCTGGATCGGTCGGCCGCTCAAGCGGCTGCAGCGTCGCTGGGTCCGCCGGGCGGCGGAGCACGTGCGCTCGACCCTGGCCGCCCACGGCCTGCCCGCCCCGGAGCACGGCGTCGTGCTCGTGGAGGCCCCCCTGCGGCGCAACCTGGTGGAGGTCGGCGACGGCGTCGTCTACGTGTCGGACCGGTACCTGGAGTGCGCGTCGGTCTTCTGGCGCTACCACGACATCCACCTCGCCCGGGCGCTGCTCGCCGACGGCATGGCCCCCGTGGTCGACGTCCGGGAGCAGCCGCGCCACGCGCCGACCACGCTGCACGGCGCGTCGTGGTCGCTGGTCCCGGGTTACCTGCGCGACCGCTGGCGCAACCACGTCAACCTGGAGCAGCTGCTGCAGCGGGTGCGCTTCCTGCCCGCGGTCGATCAGCTCCTGGAGACGCCGCAGTTCCCGTTCGCGGACCAGATCTTCGACAACCCCTGGGTCGTCGACCCGCTGCGGGCGGACGTCACGCGGTTCAACCGCCCCCTGCGGTCGGGCCGGGTGCTGTTCCTGAAGCTGGACGACCTGGTGGGGGAGCTGAGCGTCGCCGCCGCCGTCGACGCGTGGCTCGCCGGCTCGCCCGACGACGGCGACCTGTGGGCCGTGTTGGAGGAGCGCTCGGGGGTCGAGGTGCGGCGCGAGGCGGAGCGCTGGCTGGCCCCGCCGAGCCGGCAGAACCTGCGCGTCGAGTCGGTCCGCCGCAGCCGGGACGACGACGGGTTCCACGTCACCGAGGTGACGGTGCGCCGCGACGTGCTCCAGGGGGAGCCGGGAGCCGACGTGGTCGAGGTGCGGCTCGACGGCCCGCCGCTGCGCCGCAAGCGGGGCCGGGTGACGCTCCGCTGGGAGGGCGCGGACGAGGTGGCGACGTGGGAGGTGCGCACCGCCGGCCGGGTGGGCGCGGTCACCGCGGATCCCCGGAGCCGCACCCTCGAGGTCGACACCGACGGGGTCGGGCTGAAGCGCGACAACCGCTCCCCGCGCGCGGTTCGGGTCACCGGCTACGGCTACTTCATCGCGTTGGAGGCGACCGGGGGTCTCGGGCTGCAGGCGTACGCGGCGCTCAACTTCCGGCTGAAGCACGACCTGAGGCACCACGTGCTCACGCGCGTCTTCACCGATCCCGAGATCCGGCTCGGCACGGGGCTCAGCTACGTCCACTACTTCGGTCCACGTCGGCTCGGCGGATACCTGCGTCACCGGGTCGTCGGATCGCTCGACTTCGACTGGCTCGACCCCCGGTTCCGCGAGACCGACGCTCCGTTCGTGCTCGAGGCCCGCGCCACCTACGTCTACGAGACCCGGGTCGGCCTCTACTTCCCGACCCGGGGCGGCCGGGTCAGCGTCTCGCTGTTCACGGGCAAGGACATCGCCCTGGAGGACGACGCGAGCCGCTCCCTGGTGGACAGCGGCTACGCGGGCGTCAACGTCATCGGCGTCGGCATGATCCGGCTGCACCCGTGGCACGTCATCGCGTTGCGCGGGAAGCTCGGCGTCGTCGCCGGCAACGTCGAGCACCGGCAGTTCACGCTCGGCGGCAGCTCCGACCTGCGGGGCATCCCCAACGACCACATCGTCGGCAACTTCCGCACGTCGGCGACGGTCGAGTGGCGCCACCTGTTCGTCCGGGACGCCGACGTGCAGATGCCCTTCAGCCGGTTCCGGGGCCTGCAGGGATCGCTGTTCATCGAGGCGGGGCTCGTCTCGGCGTCCCCCAACTCGCTCCCGGGCCCCGGCGACGTCGGGTTCTCGATCGGCTACGGCCTGCGGGTCTTCGGCGACTGGTTCGGGGTGCTGCCGGCGGTCGGGGGCATCGAGATCGCGTGGTCCCCCAACGCGCCCGAGGGCCGGATCCCGCTCTTCGCTCCGGTAGAAGAGTGGCCACGGGTCCCCTTCCAGGTCTATCTCGTGGGGAGCCAGTCCTTCTGATGCGACGCCTCCTCCCGCTGCTGCTGCTCCTCGTGCTCGTCTCGGGCTGCGCCACCGCGCGCGCCGCGGCCCGGCGGCAGGCCGAGCGGGATCTCGACCGCGTGCTCGCCCAGGCGCTCATGCTGCTGGGGGAGGAGCGGCTCCGGGTCGGTGGCAGCTCCTACCGCAGCGACTGCTCGGGCTTCGTGACCGCCGCCTACGACGCCGCCGAGCTGGACCTCGTCGGCCCGGACCCGAGGGGCCGCTCCGGCACCGAGCAGATCTTCCGCTACCTCAAGTCCCGCGGGCGCATCCACGCCGACAAGCGACCCCGGCCCGGGGACCTCGCCTTCTTCCACAACACGGTCGACCGCAACGGCAACGGGCTGCGTGACGACCGCTTCACCCACATCGCGCTGGTCGAGAAGGTCAACGACGACGGCACCATCCAGCTGATGCACTTCGCGTCCGGAAAGGTGAAGCGGGACGTGATGAACCTGTACCACCCCGGCGACGCCCGGGACCCGGCCACCGGCCGCCCGCGCAACAGCTTCCTGCGCCGCGGTGGCGGCAAGGTGCTTACCGGGCAGCTGTTCTTCAAGTTCGGACGGCCGCTGCCGCGGTAGAGTTCCGACCGATGCGCCCGTACCCCCTGCTGCTCCTGGTGATCTGCGCCGGCCTCGTCGGCTGCCCCACCGTTCGTGACGACGACGACTCGGCCGGGGAGACCGGCCCCGACATCGAGCACTCGCCGGTCTCCACCGCCACCGAGGGGACCGACGTCCCGATCGCCGCGGTGATCACGCCCCCGGCCGACGCGGAGGAGGATCTGCCGATCACCGCCACCCTGGCGTGGCGCGCCGACGGCGGGAGCTGGGAGACCGTGCCGATGGAGGCCGCGGGGGATGACTACTCCGCGACGATCCCGGCGGCGTCCGTGCTCATCGGCGGCGTCGACTACTACCTGCAGGCGACGTTCGGCTCGGAGGTCGGCAGCCACCCGTCCGAGGGCGCGGAGGCGCCGCACCAGATCACGGTCGAGGCGGGCGCGCTGGCCGACCCGTCCCCCGTCCGGGCCCGCTACGACGCGTCCGCCGGCGAGGTCAGCGTCAGCTGGACGACGTCCGCGAGCAGCGCCTTCGCCGGCTACTCCGTGACCGCCGAGCTCGACGGCGAGGACCCGGTCAGCGTCTGCGAGGGGGTCGAGGCGGACGACTCCTGCACCGTCGACGCCGAGGGCGTCTGGGACACCGACTACGCGACCTGGACGGTGACCGTCGAGGACGACGCCGGCGACACCCTGAGCGGAGAGGCGATCACGGACAGCCTGCACCTGCTCCTGGACGTCTACGCGCGGGAGACCACGCCGGAGGATCCGAGCCCCTTCGGCACCGGGCAGGGCGAGTTCTTCCTCCCCTTCGGCGTCGCGGTGCACGGCGGCGTCGTGCACGTCGCGGAGCAGTCCAACAACCGGTTGCAGAGCTTCACCGAGGACGGCGTGTTCCTCGGCTTCGTCGGCGCCCTCGGGGGTACGACCGGCGTGCCGGGCGACGGGATGGGCGAGTTCTCCGCCCCCCACGACATCGCCGTCGGCCCCGACGGCAACCTGTTCGTCGCCGACCACACCAACGCCCGCGTGTCGGTCCTGGACGGCGCTACCCGACAGGCCCTCTTCTCCTGGGGACAGCTCGGCGAGGGCGAGGGCGACCTCCGGTTCCCGGTGTCGGTTTCGTTCGACGGCGAAGGTCTGCTGCACGTGGCCGAGTCGGTCAACGGCCGGGTCTCCGTGTTCGACGCCGAGGGCGTCTTCATCGAGACCTACGCCGCCGCGGAGGAGCCCTTCGACACCCCCACCCGGGTCGAGTACCTGCCCGAGCTGGGCGTCATGGCCATCTCCGACCTGGGCGTCGTGCACCTCTACCCGGTCGACGACGGCGCGGAGGCCGCGACGTGGGACCTGGACCCCGGCGGCACCGCCGTCGTCTCGGGCCTCTGCCCGGTCGGTCACGGCGAGACGCTCGTCACCCTGGACGATCCGAACAGCACGGTCGGGAGCGACGGCCACCGCCTCCTCCGGGTCGCCGCGGACGGCTCGGTGATGACCGAGTTCGGCGAGTGGGGAGCCGAGCCGGGCAACTTCTGGCGCCCCGTCGACTGCACCGTCGACGAGGCGGGCAACGTCTGGCTGGCGGACGGCCTGAACCATCGCATCCAGCTGTTCGGCCCCTGACGTGGTAGGGAATGCAGGCATGAGGACCCCCCTGTGCGCGCTCGCGCTGCTCGCCGCTGCGGCGGCGCCGACCACCGTCTCGGCGGCCCCCGCCGGCTGCGTCGACGCCGACGCCGACGGCTATCTCGACGCCGCCTGCGGCGGCCCCGACTGCGACGACCTCGACGCGACGACCCACCCCTCGGCCCCCGAGCTGTGCGACGGCGTCGACAACGACTGCGACGGCATCGCCGAGGGCGTCGACCCCGACGGCGGGGCCAGCGTGCTCCTGTCGGAGGACTTCGAGGCGTACGACGGCGCCTTCCAGGCCAGCGCCTACAGCGGCTCGCTGTCCCTGTGGGAGTGGGGGGCGCCGACGTCCGGTCCGTTCGCCGCCTACTCCGGCGCCAACGTCTGGGCCACCGTGCTGGCCGGCAACTACGACGCGGGCAACAACGGAGCCAACCTCGACGTGCCCGGCTTCGTGCTGCCCTCCGGCGCGGTCGAGCTGCGCTACGCCTACTGGCAGGACCAGGCCGGCGACTGCGGCGACGACAAGACCTCGCTCGTCATCATCGACTCCACCGGCTTCGAGCAGGTGGTCGAGAACGGTGACGGCTGCTCGGGCGCACTGGCGGACACCGGCGACGCCTGGATCCAGGACACGGTGTCGCTGGACGCGTTCGCCGGTCTGAACATCACCATCCGGTTCGCCCACGAGACCGACGGCACCGACAACGCCTACCCCGGCACCTACATCGACGACCTGCGCGTCGTGGCGCTGTCCGACGTGGACGGAGACGGCTACTCCGCGTGCGGCGACTGCGACGACGGCGACGCGGCGGTCAGCCCCGACGGCGTAGAGGTCTGCGACGACGGCCTCGACAACGACTGCACCGACGGCGACCTGCTGGGCGACGAGGACGGGGACGGCGTGTCCAACGCGGGGTGCGGCGGCGACGACTGTGACGACGCCGATCCGAACGTCTGGCCCGGCGCCATCGAAGTCTGCGACAACGGCGTCGACGACGACTGCGGCGGCGACGGCGACCTGCTCGGCGACGTGGACGGCGACGGCGAGCTCAACGCGGCCTGCGGGGGCGATGACTGCGACGACGACAACGCCGCCGTCTTCCCGGGCGCGCCGGAGATCTGCGGCAACGGCGACGACGACGACTGCGACGCGTCGACCCCCGACGTGCTGGACGTCGACGCCGACGGCTTCGGCTGTGACGTCGACTGCGACGACTCCGACCCCCTGGTCAACCCCGACGCCATCGACCTGGTCTGCAACGGCGTCGACGACGACTGCAACCCGGACACCTCGGTCGATCCGGACGAGGACGGCGACGGCAGCTCCTGTGGCCTGGATTGCGACGACGCAGACCCGACCCGCTCCCCGGACTTCAACGAGATCTGCGACGACGGCATCGACAACGACTGCAACCCGTCCAGCCCCGACATCAACGACTCGGACAACGACGGTTTCATCTGCCTGGACGACTGCGACGACTTCGACGCGGACGCCTACCCCGGCGCGCCGGAGCTCTGCGCCGACGGGATCGACCAGGACTGCGACGGCGACATCGACGAGCCGACCGACGAGTTCTTCGACCTGGACGACGACGGCTCCGCGTTCGTGTCGGTCTGCTCGTTCGCGTTCCCGATGTGCGGCGAGGAGTGGAACCTGATGTACGTGCAGGCCAACGGCCGCATCACGTTCGGGTTCGACGACGGCACCTCGTCGGGGCTCGGCTTCTTCTTCGTCCAGCAGGCGCCGGAGATCGCGCCGCTGTGGTCCGATCTCGACCCGAGCCTGGGCGGCACCGTCGACGTGCTCGAGGACGATGACCTGGTGACGGTCAGCTGGACCGGCGTCCCCTCGGCGGGCGCGGACGGCACCGCGTCGACGTTCAGCGTCACGCTGACGAGCGACGGCTTCGCCCTGATGGAGTACGGCTCCCTGGACCAGGCGTCGGGCCTCGCGGGGTTCTCCTGCGGCTCCGAGGACCAGGTCACGGTCGACTTCAGCGACGACGAGCCGACCCCCAACGTCGGCACGTTCGGCTCGGGCACGGAGTCGGCGCTGTACGAGGAGTTCGACCTCGCGAGCAACCCGGTCGACCTCGCCGACCTGCTGGTCGACCTCTGCCTGACCGCCGGTGACGACGCCGACGGCGACGGCTGGACCGACGCCTGCGGCGACTGCGACGACGCCGAGGCGCTCGTATTCCCCGGCGCGACCGAGACGTGCGACGGCGCCGACGAGGACTGCGACGGCGACATCGACGAGCTCGACGCGGACGGCGACGGCCACATCGCAGCGGAGTGCGGCGGCGACGACTGCGACGACTCCGACCCGGAGACCAGCCCGTCGGCCGAAGAGCTGTGCAACGGCCTGGACGACGACTGCGACGGCGACGCGGAGCCGCTGGACGGCGACGAGGACGGCTATGGCCGCTGCGACGACGACTGCGACGACGACGATCCCGACGTCTTCCCCGGCGCCGACGAGGTCTGCAACGACGTGGACGACGACTGCGACGAGGAGGTCGACGAGGGCTGGCTGCCCGACCTGGACGGCGACGGCGCCCTCGGCGAGGAGTGCGGCGGGGAAGACTGCGACGACAGCGACCCGGCGGTGCACCCCGACGCCACCGAGGTCTGCGACACCCTCGACAACGACTGCGACGGCGTCACGGACGACGTGGACGCCGACCTGGACGAGCACATCGCCGATGACTGCGGCGGCGAGGACTGCGACGACAGCGACCCGCTGGTCAACCCCGACGTGGTCGAGGAGCCCTACGACGGCATCGACAACGACTGCGACGGTGTCGACGTCATCGACGCGGACGGCGACGGCTGGGCGTCGACCCAGGCCGAGGGGCTGGACTGCGACGACAACGACCCGACGGCGTTCCCGGGCGCCCCCGAGATCTGCGACGACGAGATCGACAACGACTGCGACGGCCTCAACGACGCGGACGAAGAGACCTGCGGCTGCTCCTGCGAAGCGGCGGTCGCCCGCGGCGAAGGCGGCGGCGGCCTCGCGCTGGCCGCGCTCCTGGGGCTGGTCGCCCGGCGCCGTCGCACCGAGGCGCGCCAGGGCTGATGCGTCGGCTCGCGGTGGTGGCGCTGCTCGGCGTCGCCTGCACCTCGGTGGAGCCCCCACCGGCGGATCCCGGGCCCGGGCCGGCCGAGGTGGAGGGTGACGACGTCGAGGTCGCCCAGGCCGAGCAGGGCTGGCTCGACCCCAGCTTCTCCGCGCCCGACGACGACGACGACACGGCGGTCGACGGGGACGACGACGACGCGACGCTGCCACCGATCGAGCAGTTCCCGTGCCCCGATCCGGGTCTCCCCGCCCCCGAGACGCCGTTCACCGATGTGACGACCTGCGCCGGCGTCGTCGCCTACAGCGGCGCCGAGCCGCCGCTCGAGATCAACGGCCAGGCGTGGGCGGACGTCGACGCCGACGGCGACCTCGACCTGTACGTCACCGACGCGCTGGGCCCGAACACGCTGTTCCTGTCCGACGGCGCGGGCCGGTTCGAGGCGTCGTCCGACCCGTCGGTCGCGCTCCCTGACCAGCACAGCAGCGGCGCCACCTTCGTGGACTACGACAACGACGGCGATCCGGACCTGTACGTGCTCGCCAAGGGGCCCAACGCGCTGCTCCGGAACGACGGACTGGCCGGCTGGGTCGACGTCGCGGCGGACGCCGGGCTGGACGATCCGGGGCACGGGATGACGTCGGCGTTCGCCGACGTGAACGCGGACGGCTGGCTGGACGTCTACGTGGCCAACTACGAGTGCACCGACTGCGCCTGGTTGGACGACGACGTGGTGTACGACGACGGCTTCTACCTCGCCGCCGGGGACGGCACCTTCACCGATGCCGCCGCCCTCCTCGACCTCGACCTGATGATGACCGACGCGTACGGGGCCGCCTGGTTCGACTTCGACAACGACGGCGACCTGGACCTGTACCTCGCCAACGACCGGGGCCACTCCGAGCCCTGGGCGCCCGGGGAGCGGGTCAACCGCAACCTGCTGTGGCGCAACGAAGGTGACGGCTGCGGCGGCTGGTGCTTCAGCGAGGTGGGCGTGGAGGTCGGGGCGGACCTGCGCATCACCGGCATGGGCGTGGCGGTCGGCGACTACGACGGCGACGGCTGGCTCGACGTCGCCGTGACCGACGGCGGACCGGTGCGCCTGCTCCGCAACCTCGAGGGGATGTTCGTCGACGTCACCGTCGCGGCGGGGCTCGGCGACGCCGACGTGAAGGACGGCTGGGGCGTCGCGTTCCTCGACCACGACCTGGACGGCGACCTGGACCTGTACTTCGTCGACGGCCGGCAGCTGTCGAACCCCAACTGGTTGTTCGAGAACCAGGGCGACGGGATGTTCGCCGATGTCTCCGAGGGCTCGGGCGCGTCCGAGAGCGGCCACTCCACCGGCCTCGCGGTGGCCGACTACGACGCCGACGGGTGGCCCGATCTCGTGGTCGGCAACCGCGAGGGCGACTACCAGGTCTTTCGCAACCTCCCGGTCGGCGATCCCCACTGGCTGAGGATCCGCCTCTCCGGCGCCGGATCGGGGGGCGCAGACGCTGTCGGGGCGCGGGTCGTGGTGACCGACTCCGGCGGCACCATGCACCTGCGGGAGGTCGCCCGCGGAGCCGGCCTGGGCGCCTCCGACGATCCGGCGCTTCACTTCGGAATGGGCGACAACGAGCCTGTCGAGGTGATCGTCAGCTGGCCCGACGGCGCGATCACGACGCTGGGAGCCCCACCGACAAGGGTCCTGCTGGACCTTGCCCACCCGAATCCGTAGCTCGATGACGGGTATTCACCCGCCCACCTTGGATCCGACCCCTCAGGTGCGGTATTGAGTGTCCCCTCTGATGGAGGGGTACGCGCGACACCTTTGAGGGGGCGCGACCCAGAGGCAACCGAGGAACCACATGACCGCTGCCCACCGCATCGCTGCTTCCTGTTTCGCTTTCGTCCTGTGTCTGCCCGCGTTCGCTGCGGCGCAGAACTACGGTGACGGGGGCGGGTACACCGCCAACGGCGGCTTCTACGACTTCGTCGACGTCACGGTCGCCGGCGTCGACCTGGGGTTCGGTGACGACTCCGAGGTAGAGGTCCCGCTGCCGTTCACGTTCTCGTTCTTCGGGAACGACTACAACTTCGTCACGGTCGGCAGCAACGGTGGCTTCGCGTTCACCGACGGCACCGGCTCGGGTCGCCAGATCGGCTTCTCGAACTCCGAGCCGTTCCCGAACGGCAACTCCATCACGAACGGCAGCACTGCGCCGCCGGACGTCGCGCCCCTGTGGGACGACTGGAACCCGGGCAACGGCGGGTCGGTCTGGGTCCTGGACGACTCGGTCGCCAACGGCCGGGTGATCGTCTCGTGGAACGGCGTGCCCCACTTCTCGAACACGCCGGACACCACGTTCCAGGCGCACATCTACGACGACGGCACGATCCAGTTCCACTACCAGGACGTCAACGACATCGGCGCCGGCCTGTACGACAACGGCATCGGCGCGACCATCGGCATCCAGGACGGCGACTCCGCGGGCGGCACCTGGTCGACCGGCGGCGCCCTGCTGATCAGCCACAACGAGCCGGCGGTCTTCGACAACGACGCGATCGTCATCACCTTCGCGGGCGACGCGGACGGCGACGGCTGGTCCGACGCCCTCAACGGCGGCGGCGACTGCGACGACACCGACCCCAACGTCTTCCCCGGCGCGCCCGAGGTCTGCACCGACGGCATCGACCAGAACTGCGACGGCTTCGACGAGCTGGCCGACCTGGACCTCGACGGCGACCTCGGCCTCGACTGCGGCGGCGACGACTGCGACGACTTCGACCCGACCATCAGCTCCCTGATCGACGTGGACGGCGACGGCTCCAACGCCTGTGAGGACTGCGACGACAACGAGGCGGCGACGTTCCCCGGCAACCTGGAGATCTGCGACAGCATCGACAACGACTGCGACGGCATCACCGACGACCTCGACGACGACGACGGAGACGGCGTCACCTCCTGCGCCGCCGACTGCGACGACGAGGAGCCCGCGGCGTTCCCCGGCAACCC
>CAYQEG010000066.1:0-35182 GCA_964416435.1 uncultured Rickettsiales bacterium | reverse complement strand
GATCGCGTACTCGCAGCCCGGGATCTTCGAGCGCACCAGGATGCTGCGGGACTGCAGCACGGTCGGTCGGCCCGGGTCGGTGGGCTTTGCGCCGAAGAGGTCGGCCTGGTCAGGCGTCGTCTGCATTGGGGGGCTCCAGGTACTCGTAGGAGGCCCAGTTGGGTCCTTCGATTCGGTCGGGGTGTCGGCGGAGCTCGCCGAGCACGCGCTGCAGCCACTCGATCTCGGCGGCGAGCTCGAGCAGGGGGCGCTCGAAGGCCAGGGCGGGCAGCCACAGGTCCCGCGCCCGGCACCAGTCGAGGCGCTCCTCCAGGAACGCACGACGCTGGCCGAGGAAGCTCAGCGACTCCTCCAGCGCGTCGGTGGCCTGCTTCGGCGGCAACATGCTCAGGGCGTAGATCCCCAGGTCGATGTTGTTCCGAGGGTGCGCGGGTCGCGACAGGTAGGCGATCGCCTCCCGCTGGCAGCGCTCCTCGCCGGAGGCGGTGAGCGAGAAGACCTTGCGGGTCGGTCCGCCCCCCGACTCGAGCCGCACGTCGACCAGGCCGGCCTTCTGCAGCTTGCCGAGGATGGCGTAGATCGACGACCGCCCCATGTTCACCCAGAAGCGGAACCCCCTCGTGTGCACGACCTCGCGGATCTGGTAGCCGTGGGCCGGTCCTTCGGCCAGCAGCGCGAGGATCACGAACGCCGAAGGGGTCAGCTCGTCGGCCGCGGCGCGGCTCACGCCACCCCGGGCAGCAGGAAGTGCAGCGCGACGACGACGGTGAAGGTGCTGATCACCCCGACGACGGTCTCGATCCCGATCATGCGGTTGGGGTAGGTCGACTGGATCCACATGTTCCACGACCGCGGGTAGACGCGGATGCCCGAGAACACCAGCCCGAGCAGCAGCGTGGCGGTCATGGCGTCCATGTCCAGCAGCGGGTGGAGCCAGGCGAACGCGAACGCGAGGATGTAGACCTCGACCTGGGTGCCGAGGATCTGCGTGACCAGGTAGCGCGGCTTGGACGGCCAGTCCTTGACCCCGGGCTCCTCCTTCATCGCCTGCGCGTAGATCCGGTCCACGATCGGGTTTCCGTACAAGCCGCCCGTGATGGCGACGTGGATCACGCCGGTGACCGCACCCCAGATGAGAACGTCGAGCATCGATACCTCCAGTAGTCCAATAGCGGACTAGTCTGTTAATAGACTAGTTGGGGGATGAAGGCAAGGTCGAACCGCCTCGACGCAGCCAGTCGAACAGCGTCAGCAGCTGCTTCGTCGATTCTCGTCGACATACATTGTAGCTCTATGCATAATACGTAGAACAACTATGTAAGGTCACACCATGCCTCAATCAAAAGACCTCGTCGCAGCGTCGGCGACCCCGATGGTTCTCGCGATCCTCAGTAGGGGAGAGAGTTACGGCTACGCGATCGTCCAGGAGATCCGCGAGGTCTCCGACCACCGGATCGTGTGGAAGGACGGGATGCTCTACCCGCTCCTGCGGCGGCTCGAGAAGCAGGGGCTCGTGGAGTCGAGCTGGCGCATCGCAGAGTCGGGCAAGCGGCGGCGCTACTACCGGCTGAAGGAGGACGGGCTCGAAGCCCTGGCCCGCCAGCGGGAGCAATGGCAGCTGACGAACCGGGTGTTGACCAGCCTCTGGGAGCCGATGGCATGCATGTCCTGAACCGGGAGATCGACCGCTGGAGGGCTGCCTTCGAGCGCACCGGGCTCTGCTCGCGGGACGAGATCGAAGAGCTGGCCTCCCACTTCAGGGAAGAAGGCGAGGCGCTGGTTTCGTTGGGGCTCTCCGAGGAGGAGGCGTTCGCCGTCGGCCGCATGCGGATCGGGGATCCCGGCGAGCTCCAGGCCGAGTACGTCGCCGCCGACCGAGGCTGGCCGTGGCGCCGGCGACTGGCGTGGACCGGCCGCTACGCCCTGGCCTTCGTGCCCGCCATCCTGTGCTTCGCGCTGGTTGCGTGGAAGGTCTACCCGGTCCTCGAGGCGCGGACGCTCGAGCTCGACGACGCGCATCGTCTCGGCGCCTGGGGGCAGGCATGCGCCGAGTGGTTCTGGGGCGTGCACGACTTCGGCTTGCCGATCCTGGCGCTCGGGCTCGTGGTGCTCGGCACGACCCGCAAGCCGTCCTCACGGCTCCACGACTGGTCGGCCACCGCCTTCGGCGTCGTGGTGAACGGCTCGATCGCGGTGACGCTGACGCTGGTGGCGATCGTGCTGGCCATCATGGTGCGGTAGGCCCCGAGACCGCTCGGAGCAGGCCGGAGCCTGCAGTCACTGAGGGCCCGCCGCGTGGACCTCAGTCGGCCCGGTCGACCCGCTCAGCGACGAACGTCACGTCCCAGATGATCGGTCCGCTCGACGTGTACAGGACCGCCCCTTCGATGGTGTCGGGCGATGTCGCGGTGATCGTCAAGGTGCCGTCGTCCTCGACGCAGGGCGCGATGTACACCAGGCCCGGGGTGCCGCCGACCACCGCCTGGTTCACGACGTGGGCCGTGCACGGGAAGCTGTCGTCCGAAGCGTCACAGGTGATCTCGCCGTTCGCGACGCCCAGCTCGTCGACGCTGAGGCTCACCGCGCCCGAGCAGACGAGGCCCTGCGTGTACAGCGTGACCTCGCCCACCGCCTCCCCGGCGAAGACGCCCTCGACGTCGCCCGGCGCGAAGTCGTCGTCGTCCGCCACGTCATCGTCATCCGCTGCGTCATCGTCGTCCGCTGCGTCGTCGTCATCCGTTGCGTCGTCGTCGTCGACCGCGTCGTCGTCGTCCGCTACGTCGTCGTCGTCGACCGCGTCATCGTCGTCGCCTCCACCGCCCCGGCGAGGGTCGGCACAGGAGGCCGCGCAGAGGCACAGCAGTACGGGCAGAAGTCGGAAGCGGGTGCTGATCATGCCGATGTCTCCGGGGCGACCTGCGGGGTCAGTGACCCCCGCCACCGCCCCTTGGGTTTGGCGTTCGCGGGCCCGACGCTACTCGCAGGCGCCTACGGGGCCTCCGGCGGCGTCGAACAGACCGGTCCAGGTGTCCATGGCGGAGTTGGAGCAGCCGAACTTGCTGTGGCCGTTGCCGTAGCCGCAGATCTCGATGATCTGGGCGCAGCTGCAGCCCGCGGTCTCGTCCATCGTGAACGAACGCCCGGTGGGGTTCTTGCCCGACGTGTCGAAGGTGCCGTCGCCGTCCACGTCGGCCCAGCGGTTCTTGCCCAGGCCCCGGCTCGGCACGCCGGCGTCCAGGTCGCTGGGCGCGGTGAAGTGGCACAGATCGGCGGTCCAGTCGTCTACGCCGTCCCCGTCCCCGTCGTCGTCGCAGGCGTCGCCGGCGCCGTCGCCGTCGAAGTCGGCCTGGTCGGCGTTTGCCACCACCGGGCAGTTGTCGAACAGGTCGTCAACGCTGTCACCGTCGTCGTCGTCGTCACAGGCGTCGCCCAGCAGGTCGCCGTCGAGGTCGTCCTGGCCGGGGTTGTAGGCGAACAGGCAGTTGTCCTCGCCGTTGGCGATGCCGTCCCCGTCGCAGTCGCCGCCGAGGTCGTCGACGTCGACCAGCCCGTCGCAGTCGTTGTCGATCCCGTCGTCGCACAGCTCGACGGCGCCCGCGTAGCGGCTCGGATCGAGGTCGTCGCAGTCGGAGGCGCCGGGGTCCCCGTCGCCGTCCGCGTCGCTGTCGCAGGCATCGCCGAGGCCATCCCCGTCCAGGTCAGCCTGGTCCGGGTTGGCCGCGTCGGGGCAGTTATCGTCGACGTCGTCCACGCCGTCGTCGTCCGCGTCGGTGTCGGGCACGGACGCACAGGCGCCGTAGTCCGCCGGGCTGCTGACGGAAGAGGTCGCCGCCGTCAGGATCCCGGAGACGTCGAGCGTCGCTCCCCCGCTGAGCGAGATGGCCATCCCGGCGACCCAGATCGTGTTTCCGACGCTCGACCCGGACGTCCCGGTGAAGGAGGGCAAGGGATCGTCGATCGTGTTGGGGTCGAGGATCTCCGCCCCTCCACCGGGGCCGCCGACCTGCACCCCCGTCCAGGGGTAGGGGAGCGTCAGGCCGACCCGGCCGTCGGGACCATCCTCGTAGTAGCGGATCTCGCTGGTGACCAGCTCGTTGGCGATCCCGAGGCTCGGGATCGTGACCTCGACCGAGGCCACCTCGAACAGACCGAAGTCGGTGGGCGCCCAGGTGTCCGGCGTGCTCGGATCCACCTCGATGTGGAAGGCCACGCAGCCGGGCACGCTCGTCGGGACTCCGTCGACGAGGAGCGGGCCGCTCAGGTCGTCCAGCTCCATCGTCAGGCTGAGGAGGTCGATGCACCCGTCGCCGTCGGCGTCGCTGCCGGTCGCGTCCTCGTCGGGGCAAGCGTCGTCTTCGTCGGGCACGCCGTCGCCGTCGGTGTCGGGGGGCCCGGCCTCGCCCCCATAGTTGGACTCGCACTGGCCGTCGAGCAGGGCGAAGCCCACGAGCCAGCCGTCGTAGCCGTTGCCGCTGCCGTCCGCCAGCACGGTGGCGGCGGCGTTGTCACCGCACGGGACCCCGTCGTCGAACGAGTAGGAGAGCAGCAGATCGGGTCCCGAGGGTGCGGCGCCGGGATCCATGTTCGCCTGGATCTCGGCCTCGGTGCGGGCGGAGGTCCACAGGCGGGTCTCGTCCAGTCGACCGTCCAGCAGGAAGTTGCCGCTCGCGTGCCAGCTGCCGAGGGTGGTGTAGTCCGTGTGCACGGCAGGGGTCGAGGAGGGGAAGGGGCTGTGCAGGAAGGCGAGGCTCTGGAGCTCACCGTCGACGTAGAGCGCCAGCTTGTCCGCGTTCGTGGCGCCCGCGCCGTCGTACACCATGGCGACGTGGTGCCAGGTACCGAGCTGCAGGGGCTGCGCGGTGGTCTGGCCCACCGCCCACCCGGTCGGCGTGCCGAAGACCACGTCGAGGTCGCCCGAGGCGGCCCACCAGTTGGCCGTCCCGACAATGATGTCCCGATTGTTGGACCCGGGCACGGCGAAGACGAACCCCCCGAAGGCGTCGAACTGAACCCAGGTCTCGAAGGTCAGGGTCGGAAGGCCCGCGAGGCCCAGGTCGTTCGGCAGCTCGACCCGGTCGCCGTCCCCGGCGAAGTCGAGGAAGGAGACCTGCGCGCTGGCGAGGGATGGCAGGCCGAGCAGCGCGCACGAAGCGGCCACCAGGCAGAGGGTACGGAGGGATCGATGCATGGGTTCTCCTCACAATCGTCGGTTCACCGACGTGACAGGCCCACTCCTCTTTCGGACCCGGTCGTCATATCGACCGCCCCCCCTGAGGGCAACCGGTGTTCGGGGGGGTGTCGGTCTACGCCCCGGGCGAGCCGGGCGTGGTCATCACCCTCGACCCGCCCGTCTCCGCGGAGCACGGCCCCGTCTACTTCAACACCCAGGTCGTGCCGGACGACTCGCTGACGGAGACCACGACCGACGGCGGGGTCATCGTCGCGGGGGTGGAGCCGGGGCTCTACACCTGGACCGCCACCAAGGACGGCGTGCACTTCGAGCCGCGTGTGATGACCTCCGTCGGCGGCCGGCTCACCAACGCGTCGCCTCCGTACGAGATGCAGCTGGAGGAGCCGGAGCCCTGACCTCTACCGCCGGCGGCGGACCGGGACCTGGGCCGATCAGCGCGCTCGGACCTGCTTCAGCTGGGTCGTGGCCTGCAGCTGGAGGTCGCCCAGGACGATCCCGTGGGCCGCGTCGGTGGTGCTGCTGCCGTACGCGGGGCCGAAGTCCACCACCGCCGAGTTGACCGCGGTCACGGGGCTGGCGCACAGGAGCTTCCCCTCCTCGCGATCGACGATGAAGACGATCGCCGCGAACTGGCCCGAATCGAAGACGTAGTTCCGAGCGTCCACCCGCTCGACCACCGGCTTCGTCATCCGCAACACCCGGACGATCGCGAGGTGGTCGCCGTCCTCGTACAGCGGGCGGAGCGCCCTCCCCAACGTGGACTCGTCGTCGTCGAACGCGGACGGGTCGCCGACCAGCCGGGCCAGGAACGCCACCCCACGAGACATCGCAGGGCTGGTGACGAACGCGGCGTCTCCGGAGGTGGAGGCCGGAGGGAGCTGGGCCCGGTCCGACGCCGCCGCGACCCGGCGGGCCCAGTCCTCGTGCAGCAGGCGGCCGTGGGGCGCGTCGTGAACGCCCCCGGTCGGCGCCGCCAGCGGCATCGAGGTCGCGCACGACTCTGCGCCGCCGGTCCCCTCCTCCGGGGCCGCGGCGGCCGCGCGGGCGATGGAGTCGACATACGCGCCGAGCCGCTCCAGGCCGACCTCCGAGGTCGTCCGGTGGACCGGCGCCGCGGCGGCCGCGGCGGCGCGACCCTCCCGGTCGACCGCGACCGCCTCGTCGGTCACCCACGAGGTGTCGGCGGGCAGCGGGGCGACCGCCACGAGCTGGAAGCCGTCGCCCACGAGGGTCACTTCGAGGGATCGCGCCGGCGGACCCGCCGCCGGCGCGGTGCAGGGGGCCGCGAAGCGCTCTTCGTAGCCGACGGCGCCGGTGAAGCTCCGGGGGCCGCCGCCGGCGGTGATCTCGCAGACGCCCGACCCGCCCTCGAGGATCCGAGCCGTCGCGGCGCCCCGCGCCTCCATCGGCTGCCCCGCGTCGTCCCGCGGGGTGATGACGAAGCGGACGGTGGTGGCGCCCGTGTTGTTGATGAGCACGACCTCCGACAGCGTCATGGAGACCGGCGCAGGCGCCGTGCAGCCGGCGAGGGCGAGGACGGCGAAGCCCCCGAGCCAACGGGCCGGCAGCGCGAACGGGCCGAGCGGGGTGAGAGCGCGCACGCTCAGCGGGCCTCGACCGCCGCCGCCTCGTCCAGGGTGACGTCTCCGCCCCCCTGCACCACGTGATCCCACTGTGCGGCGGTGCCCACCACCCGCACCGTCTCGCCGTGGGGCAGGTCGACGCAGAACCGGTTGGCCGGGCCGCTGGCCCCGAGCAGGAGCGTGTCGTCGACCCCCACGGGGCGCACCTTGGCGACGCCGCCGCCAGGCACCTGCAGGCACGTCGGCGTGGTCGCCGGCCAGGCGTCCAGCTGCAGGTCCTTGCCGGCGACGTCCCGCACGATCGCCACGTCCCACAGCTTCGTCGCGACGGCCACCTGGTCGGCGCCGCCACACTCGCAGTACCAGGCGCCCTCGCGCAGCTTGCACTCCGCCCCGCGCGCCCCGGCGGCCAGGCACCAGACGCCGCTCACGTCCCGGTCCGCCGGCGGGTACACCCACAGCGGCGCGCCCCCGTCGATGCGCACCACCGCCTCGAAGTGCCGGGGCGCCACCTCCCGCAGGTCGTCGCTGCGGTGCAGCCGCCACGCCCGCTCGCCCAGCCCCTCGGCTCGGACCGTGCCCGCCAGGTCGCGGGACGTGACGCCCTCCAGCTCCACCCCGTCGACCGGGACCGGCACCGCCGCGCCGCCGCCGACGGGCACGAACTCACCGGCCACCGGCTGGCCGGCGGCGTCGTGCAGGAACAGCTTCACCTCGCGCTCGGCGAACAACTCCACGTCGATGTCGCCGCCGCCGGGCTCCGACCAGACCTCGGGGGGCTCGTTGCCCCACAACCAGCCCGGGAACTTGATCGCCATCTTGAGGCCGCACTCGAACGGGATCTCGAAGCGGCCCTCCGCGTCCGTCGTGGTCTCCCCCTCGGACACCGCCTCCCACATCCGCTCGTCCTTCTGGCGGGAGCCGCGGGCGTGGACCACGAAGTCCGCCGCGATCCCTCCGCCGGACGTGCGCGCGACGCCCGCCACGCTGCACTCCGGCGGCGCGGCCGTGGGGGCTGCGTCGTCCACGACCGGGGGAGCTGTCGACGGCTCGGGGGCGTCCCCCCCGCAGGCGATCAACAACAGGAGCGGGCTCAGGAACAGGCGCGTGCGTCTCACGCCGTCCTCATACCCCTTGTACGCCCCCCTCGGCCACTCCTTGACCGGGTGAGGGGGAGGCGCTACCTTCCGCGCGCTTCAACCCCGAGGAAGCCTCCTCCATGGCCGATCTCTTCCAGCGCTGCCGCGACTACACCCTCTCCGACGACGCCAAGGCGATGGGGTTCTACCCCTACTTCTTGCCGATCTCGAAGCACACCGACGGCACCGAGGTCGTCATCGACGGCAAGTCCCGGCTCATGCTGGGCTCCAACAACTACCTCGGCCTGACCTTCCACCCGAAGGTCAAGGAGGCCGCCAAGGACGCCCTGGACCGCTTCGGCACGTCCTGCTCCGGCTCCCGCTTCCTCAACGGCACCCTCGTCCTGCACGACGAGCTGGAGGAGCGCCTGGCCGCGTTCCTGGGCAAGGAAGCGTCCGCCGTCATCTCGACCGGCTACCAGACCAACCTGGCCACCCTCGGCGCCCTGTTCCAGCGCGACGACGTCGCCATCCTGGACCAGCAGAACCACGCCTCGATCTACGAGGGCGTGATGATCAGCCGCTGCCGCATCAAGCGGTACGAGCACGTCGACCCGACGGACTGCGAGCAGGTCCTGCAGGGCGTGCGCGAGGGCAAGTGCGCCGCGATCATCACCGACGGCGTCTTCTCCATGGAGGGCGACCTCGCCCCGCTGCCCGACCTCGTCGAGCTCAAGAAGAAGTACGGCGCCACGCTGATCGTCGACGACGCCCACGGCCTCGGCACGATGGGCCCCAACGGCCGCGGCACCTGCGAGCACTTCGGGGTCACCGACGACGTCGACCTGATCACCGGCACCTTCAGCAAGTCGTTCGCGTCCCTCGGCGGCGTGGTCGCCGGCCCCAAGTCCGTCATCAACTACGTCAAGCACCACGGCCGGTCGCTCATCTACTCCGCGTCCATCTCCCCCGCCTCGCTCGGGGCCGCGCTCGCCGCGCTGGACATCATGGAGAACGACCCCGAGCCCCGGCAGCGCCTGCACGCAAACGTCAAGCGCATGCGGGACGGCCTGGTGCAGCTCGGCTACCGGGTCGGGGAGGCGCCCACGCCGGTGCTCCCGATCTACATCGGCGACGAGATGCGCATGCTCCCCTTCTGGCGCACGCTGTACGACGAGGGCGTCTACACCAACGCGGTGATTCCGCCCGCCGTCGCCCCCGACGCCACCCTGATCCGCACGTCCTTCATGGCGGCCCACACGCCCGAGCAGATCGATCGGGCCCTCGACGTGTTCGAGCGGGTCGGCAAGATGGCGAACCTCATCTAGGCGCCCGGTTTGACCAGGCGCCGCGCGATCGGCCTGGGGGCGCTCGTCGTCCTCGGCGTCGTCGCCGCGCTGGTACCCGGATGGCTCCGCCGCGGCGGAGAGCGGCTCGCCGACGAGGTCGCCGCCCGCATGAGCGAGGCGCTCGGCGCCGACTGCCGCGTCACCGCCGCCAGGGTCCGCTCCAGCCGCGAGGTCTCCCTCGAAGGCGTCGGCTGCGTCTACGACGAAGGCCCCCTGGTCGGCTTCGGCATCGGCTGGGCCGACGTCGCCTTCGAAGGCTCACCCCTGCGCGGGGGCCTGCCCCCCGTCAGCTCGGTCGAGGTCGCGGACCTGGACGTGCGCCTGCGCGAGCCGCCCCGGTTGGAGTCGGAGGGCGACGACGACGACTCGGCCGCCGGTCGGGCGACGACGACCCTGGAGCGGGAGGCCCGCCGCTTCCTCGAGTTCTCCGAGGCGCTGGACACCGGCGCCGGCGGCGACGTGGTGCCGGACCTGCGCCGGCGGCTCACCGACGGCGGGCGGGTGAGCGTGACCCGCGCCGTGCTCGGCGACCAGGGGGGCGAGGCGCTGCTCGCGGACGTGCACGCCGCGGTCGAGCGGCGGGGCGAGGTGCTGGACGTCGCGGTGGCCGCCCAGCTGAAGGGGGGCGGCCTGGTCGCCCTGGACGGCGCGCTGTCCGACTCCGGCCTGCAGGGCGCCCGCATCCGCCTCGAGGAGGTGCCCGTAGCCCGGATCCTCGGCCGCCTCGGGCCCGACTCGCTGGAGGCCCGCGCGGGGGCGGCGAGCGGGGACCTGCGCTACGCGTCGGGCGAGCACGGCACGTGGTCGCTGGACGTCGGACTGCAGGACGTCGACGTGCGGCACGAGGCGGTCGGCAAGGACTGGCTGCCGCTCCCCACGGTCCGGCTGCGCGGCACCGTCGTGCCCGACCGGGAAGGGGGCCGAATCGAGCTGCAGGAGGGCAGCTGGGAGGTCGCCGGCGCCGGCGGAGACCTGCTCGGCCGGCTCGGGCCGCTGGGCCCCGACGCCCAGGTCGCGCTGCTCGTCGAGGCCGAGCGCCTGCCCCTCGGGCAGCTGCTGGGGGCGCTCCCCGAGACGCTGCTGCCGTCCGCCTGGGCGGAGGAGATCCAGGGCACGGCGGACCTGTCGGTCGACTTCGGAGGGCCGCTGCACCGGCGCTCGGAGTGGGACCTGGACTGGCAGGCGGACTTCTCCCGCCTGGTGCTCGCCTCGGGCGAGCTCGCGTCGGAGGTGCAGCGCCTACGGGCCCCGTTCCCCCACACCTTCGACGCCGGCAGCGACGCTCCGTTCACGCGCCTGATGGGACCCGAGGACCCGATGTGGGTGTCGCTCCGCGAGGTCAGCCCGCACCTCATCTCCGCCGTGGTCTCGACCGAGGACTCCGGCTTCTTCGCCCACTCCGGCTTCTCGGAGGAGTCGCTGCGGGAGGCGGTGCTCGAGAACCTCCGGGAGGGCGGCGGCCGGGGCGGCTCCACGATCACCCAGCAGCTGGCCAAGAACCTGTTCCTGTCGGGCGACCGCACCTTCGCCCGCAAGCTCCGCGAAGCCGTCATCGCCTGGCGGCTGGAGAGCGACCTGCCCAAGGAGCGGATCCTGGAGATCTACCTCAACCTCGCGGAGTGGGGCCCCGGCATCTACGGCGCCAAGCAGGCGACCGACCACTACTTCGCCCGCAGCCCCCGCGTGCTCGCCCCCCAGGAGGCGGCGTTCATGGCGTCGCTGCTCCCGTCGCCCCGCCGCTACCACCGCTACTACCACCGCGGCCGGGGGCTGACCGAGAACCGGTTCTCGATGGTGCAGGACATCCTCCGTTCGATGCACCGCATGGGCCGGCTCGGCGCCGTCGACTACCACCTGGCCCGCGGCGAGCCGATCGAGCTGGTCTCCTGCCACCTGGAGTGATCCCGGGGCCGGGCCCTGCCGGCCGGCGCCCGGTCGGCTAGCCTTGCGGTGCGGTGGCGCATCCCCTGATCGGAACCCGGCTGGCCCACTACGACTTGCTCGGTCCGTTGGGCTCGGGCGCGATGTCGGACGTCTACCTCGCGCGGGACACCCGGCTGGACAAGCAGGTCGCCGTCAAGGTGATCAACGAGGCGCTGCTGGACCGCCCCGACCTGGTCGATCGGTTCGAGCGCGAAGCGATGGCCGCCGCCCGCCTCGAGCACCCCAACGTCGCCGCAGTCTTCTTCTCTGGAGTCCACGACGACAAGCCCTTCTACGCCATGGAGCTGGTGCGGGGCTGGTCCGTCAGCGACCTGATCGAGTCGCGCGTCGCCTTCAAGTGGGAGCAATGCCTGTCGCTGTTCGCCCAGGCCTGCGCGGGCCTGGAGGCGGCCGGCGCCGCCGGCGTCGTGCACCGGGACATCAAGCCGGGGAACCTGATGGTGACCGGCGACGGCACCGTCAAGCTGGTCGACTTCGGCCTCGCCAAGTTCGGCGAGGAGCGCCTCCTGCGAGGCAACGCGATGCTCGGCACGCCGTTCTACATCGCCCCCGAGATGGTGCGGGGCCGGGCGGCCGACCACCTGTCGGACATCTACTCCCTCGGCGTGACGATGTTCCACTTCATCGCCGGCCACCCGCCGTACGACGCCGAGACGCCCTACGCGGTGATGACCCAGCACCTGACCGAGCCCATCCCCAGCCTGCTGGAGCTGGACGAGAGCGTGCCCGAGGGCCTCGCCCGGCTGGTCTTCTGGATGATGCACAAGCAGCCGCTGGGGCGGCCGCAGACCTTCCGCGCGGTGGAGCGGGACCTCAAGACGCTGGCCGACGGGCTGACCCCGGACGAGCTCGCCGCCCGGCGCGCCTGGTGCAACGTCGACAACCTGAACACCTCGGACGAGGACGGCGGCCGCTGCCAGCTCTGCAAGCACCCCCGCGGCGTGCGCAAGCGGCCCGAGACGTTCCACGTCGACCTGGTGGGGTGGCGGGACAGCAGCGCCCGGGGCGCCGTCGCCCAGTACATCGCCGACGCGATCGGCCAGGACGCGGAGGACGTCGTCGACCTGATCGACCCCCTCCCCTTCCGGGCCGCCTTCCGGACCCCGCGGGACCGCGCCAAGGGCATGCATCGCGCCTTCCACGACCTCGGCGGGATCGTGCAGCTCGTGCCCGCCGACGAGGAGGAGGAGCGCAAGGTCCGGCTCGACGAGCTGCCCTTCCGCGCCCGCTGGCCCCGGGCGCGGGTCCAGGAGAGCCGGACCACCCTGCCGCCGGTGCGCCCGCCGCCGTCGGGGGGCTCCGCCACGCCCTGGAAGGCGGCCACGGCGGTCCTCTCGGTCGCTGTAGTGGTCCTGCTCGTGCTCCTGATGGACGAGCCCCGGGTCGTCTACCTGGACGCCCCTCCCCCGCCCACCCCGGCGGTCGGCGCGTCGCCGGTGACCCTGCAGGCTCCGCCCGCGGCCTCCCCCACGATCGCGCCGACGCCCCACGACGCCCCCTCCCCCGCACCGGTCGACGAGCAAGCCCCCCCGCCCATCGAGCCGGGCGACAGCGCCGCCGAGCCGGACGCGGTCGCCGACGCGTCGGGCGTCGGGCCGCCGGCGAGCCCCTGGCTCGCCCTGGACCCCCGCGGCGCCGCCCCCGCCCCCCTGGGGCGTGCCCTCGGAGCCCTCGAGGTCGCCGCCGCCCGGGTCGCCGACCAGCTCGCGGGCAGCGGCGAGCGACGGGACGTCCGGCTGACCGACGCCCCGTTCGCGTCGTGGCCCCAGGCGACGACGTCCCCGACCATCGCCCTGCCCGTCGGGGGCCTCGCGGACGTCTCCGACGCCGATCTGAAGCGCGCCACCCACCACCTGCTCGCCCGGGCGCGGGTGGCGGCCATGGGGCGGGACGTGCCCGAGTGGCTGGTCGCCGGGCTCGCCGCCTACCTGGCCGACGGACCGGTGCCCGAGGCGCTGTGGTCGACCATGGTGGCGGCGGGGCTGCCGACCCAGGCGACCCCCCGGGAGGGCGACGGCGACGCGGTGATCCGGTCGCTCGGCGGCTTCGTCAGCTTCGTCGTCGAGGCCCGCGGGCTCGACCGGCTCCAGCGGGCGATCACCCTGACCGCCGACGGGCACCCCCTGGACGACGCATCGCTGCGCTCGCTGGGCACGACGCTGGCCGATCTGGAGCAGGAGTGGGTCGCAGTTGCCGGTGGTGTCGATTGACCGATGACCCGATCCACCCATGACCATCGTCCGACAGGATCGGACCTGCTGTCGTAGCTTGGCCCCACGAACCAAGGAGTCCCCTATGCGCCGCTCCTACGTCGCCCTCCTCCTCACCGTAGGTCTCCTGCTGCCCCTCGCGGGCACCGTCAACGCGGGCAGCAAGGGGTACTTCACGATCGAGCGAACGCTGTACGAGAGCGTCCGGATGAACCAGCAGGACCGGCGCATGGCGTCGGACCACGCGCTGCTCCTGATCGACGGCGAGACCGTCGACAAGCAGCTGATCGCCCTGGAGCTCGGGGTCAGCCTGACCCGCGGCTCGGTGCCCGAGGAGCCGCACAGCGAGTGGCAGGGGATGCTGACGCAGCGACGTGACCTGCTCGTGCAGGAGGTCACCGCCGGCATGCTGCACTGGCTGAGCCTGCTGCAGCGCAGCCAGGAGCAGTTCCAGGCCGCCCTCCCCCGCGCCGTCGCGGACATCGAGACCCGCGGCATGGGCGTCGTCGAGCTGTGCGAGGCGGAGCCCTGCTCGGGCAAGGACATGAGCCGCCGGGTCGCCATGTCCCTGGACGAGGACGGCACGCTCGAGGGCGAGCTGGACAAGATCGCCCGGGAGACCTGGCCGTCGATCACCGGCTACCGCTCCAAGAAGGGCGAGTCGATGCCGTTCGGCAAGTTCAAGGACAAGCACGAGCCCGGCGTCAACGTGCCCCACGTCTCCGCCATGACCCTCGCCGTCGCGATCCCGGAGGTCGCGCTCGCGCTGGAGGCCGCCGACAAGGGGACCCTCGGCGACCCCGAAGCCCGCGACAAGGCCCGGCACAAGATCGGCCTGGCGCTGTGGGACGCCGCCGACAAGGCGCGCAAGAAGGGCAAGCGGGCCGGCTGGGACGAGTTCCAGATCTGCGTCAACCCCGGCCGCTGGGGCGGCTGCGGCCGCAGCAACGTCACCGACTCCGTGGTCGACGTCCTGGCCGAGGACAAGAAGCTCACCGAAGCGATGCAGGCCCTCCAGGCCGAGTTCGGAGGGTAGCCTGCAGGGCGTGAGAGTCGCCCTCCCCCTGATCTGCCTGTCGCTCCTGCTCGCCTGTGAGCCCGACCCCGATCCCCCCGCCCCCGTCGGCGACGGCCTGTTCGCCCAGGGCTGCCCCGAGCCCGGTCGCGCCCTCGCCCGCGTCATCGACGTGGACGCCAGGCTGCCCGGCAAGGCGGCGGTCGGCACGGCGGGCGACCTGCTCCTCGCCAACGACCGGGCCGCGTTCGTCATCACCGACGCCGTGGGCCAGTCGACCTACTGGTACTACGGCGGCGCCCTCGCCGACGCCGCCCCCGTCCGAGGCTGCGACGCGGGCGAGGACAAGCTCGACGAGCTGGCGTTCGTGTTCGCAGTGCCCGACATCTTCGAGTTCGAGCGGTCGACCCTGCGCGCCTTCCGGGCGGACAGCGTGGAGGTGCTCCGCGACGGCTCCGACGGCGGCGAGGCCATCGTGCGGGCCCACGGCAGCGACGCCATCCACTGGCTGGTCGAGCACACGCTGATCAAGGAGGCCGCGTCCTCCGGGGGGCGCGACTACAGCGAGCCTTACGGGGCCGAGATCACCGTCGACTACGTCCTCGAACCGGACAGCGACGTGTTGCGGATCGACGTGTCGGTCTTCAACGCCAGCGACAGCCCCTTCTCCCTCGTCGACGCGGCGCTGTTCCAGCACGGCGAGACCATGGACGAGTTCTCCTTCTCCAGCGACGTGATCGACGTCGCCGGGTTGGGGCTGGACGCGGGCCTGCCGTGGCTGCTCGCGAGCGACGGAGCGGGCGCCTACGCCCTGGGCGTCGAGGGCGGCAACCTCGCCACGGTGAGCTTCTCGGGGGTGCAGGTCGGCGTCGACATCAACCAGCTCAACGACGGCTTCAACCTGGGCCGCGGGGAGCGCAAGACCCTCAGCCGCTACCTGTCGGTGGGGGACGGGGACGGCAGCACCGCCATCGAGCCGCTGCTGGAGCGCAACCCGGTGCCGCTGCGGGACCAGCCGGCGGACGTCGGCCTGATCGATGGACAGATCGTCGACGGGTCGGGGGCGCCGACGGCGGGGGGCGTCGCGGTGCAGGCCCGGACCCCGGACTCCGAGTGGGGGGAGCTGTACCGGGCGACGTCGACGGCCAGCGGTCGGTTCCGGGTGGTGGTGCCGGACTTCGCGGCGGCCTGGTCCTACCGGCTGGTCGCGGTCGGGGACGGCCGGGACGACGCCGATCCGGTGGAGGTGACGGTCGGGCAGTCGGACGTCGAGCTGGTCCTGCGCCCCCACGGCGCGCTGCGCACCGCGATCACCGCCGCCGGCGCGCCCGGGCCGGGACGGCTGCACCTGCGGCGCGACGACGGCCGGGTGGCGAACCACTGGCTCGTCGGCGAGGGCGTCATCGGCGTGCCCCCCGGCGCCTGGGAGTGGACGGTCACCCGCGGCTACGAGTACACGCCGGTGAGGGGCTCGGTGGTCGTGCCCGACGAGGGCGAGGCGGCCCTGGAGGCCGACCTGGTGCGCGCCTTCGACACGACGGGCTGGATCTCCGTCGACACCCACGTGCACACCTCGGACAGCCCCGACAGCCGGGTCCCCCAGGCCGACCAGCTGCGGCACGCCGCGGCCCACGGGCTCGACATCGTCGTGCACACCGAGCACGAGCACATCGTCGACCGGAGCCTCGTACCGGTGGAGGCGGGGCTCGCCGAGTGGGTCAACAACGTCGGCGGCGAGGAGGTCACGTCCGTCGCCGTCGAGCACATGACGATGTTCCCGGTCCTGCCCGACGGCAGCCCCCGCGGCGGCTACATCGAGTGGTACGGGATGGACATCGACCAGCTGTTCGCGGCCATGCGGGAGCGCTCGGACGGCGGGGTGAACCTGATCAACCACCCCGGATGGCTGGACGACATCGCCTGGGACCGGGTCACCGCGACGCCCGGGCTGGACGACCCGACGCTGCTGGGCTTCGCCGAGGACGCCCCGCTGTGGTCCTGGAACCTCGACGGGATCGAGGTGATGAACGGACACGGCAACATCTTCATCGACGGCAACCGCCGCTTCGACAACTGGATGAGCATGGTCAACGCCGGCCACGAGGTCATCGCGGTCGGCTGCAGCGACGCCCACGGGCCGGGCGTCGGCTTCCCGCGCACCTACGTGCGAGCCCCCAGCGACGAGCCGGCGGCCCTGGACATCGACGCGCTGACCGACTCGTTCCAGTCCGGCCAGGCGATGGCGAGCGCGGGCGGCTTCGCCTCGATCTCCATCGACGGCGCCGGCCCCGGCGACCAGGTCACCGACACCGACGGCGAGGTGGAGCTGGACCTGCTCATCCAGGCGCTGCCCGAGGTGGACGTCACGCACTTCGTCGTGTTCGTGAACTGCGACATGGTCGCTTCGGTGGTCGCGCCGACCCCGGACGACGTCGTCAAGTTCGACGACGTGCTGGCGGTCGCCGTGCCGACCGACGGCGACAGCCACGTGGTGGTGGCCGCGTTCGGCGACAACGGGCTCCCGGCGGGGTTGCCCCAGTTCAACGGGGGCCGCTCGCCGCGCGTGCTCACCAACCCGATCTACGTGGACGGGGACGGGGACGGGGACTTCTCGGCGCCCGGCGGGCGGGAGTGCAGCTACGACGTCAGCTTCGACGCCGCGCGCTGACGATCAGCGCGGGATGAACGCGTCGCTGTCGTTGAACACCTGGATCTGGGACTCCTCGGCGAGGCCGATGATCAGGTCGGTCCAGCCGTCGACGACCAGGGTGCCGCGGCACCAGACGTCGTTGTCCATGAAGTCCTTGACCTCGATGTGGTGCTCGCCCGTGCTCAGGGAGATGGTCTTCTCCTCGGCGAACGCGCGGGGCTCGTAGACGAGCTTGCCGTCGATGTAGACGTTGGCCCACGACTCGTCGGTCACCCGGAACGTGACGTTGCGGGACGCGGGCGGTCGCTCGACCGGCTCCTCGTGCACCACCACGACGCCGCCGTGCCCGTGGCCGCCGACGGTCACCGTCTCGGTGGTCTCGGTCGTGGTCACCTCGACGCCGCCGCCGTAGACGCCGACCCCGCCGTGCACCGACTCGGTGGTGGTGGTCGTGGTGGTCGTCGTGCCGACCGACTCGGTGACGGTGACGCCGACCCCGCCGACGCCCACGCTGACGCTGACGCTCTCGTGCTCCTCGGGGTAGCTCTCGACGACGACGACCTTGGGCTCTTCGACCTCCAGGAAGACGGTGTCGACCAGCTCGAACTCCTTGTTCGCCCAGCGGCCGCGCACCTCGACGGGGCCGCCACCGGGCACGTTCAGCTCGATCTCGCCGAGCACCTTGCCGACCATGTTCTTGAACTCGACGACGTGCTTGCCCGGCGTCAGGCCGCGCTTCTCGACGTTGGTCGTGCCGTCGACGTACTCGAGGTACTCACCGTCGATGATCACGACGGTGGGGCGGTCGGTGGTGATGACGAGCTTGCTGTGCGGGTTCGCCATCGCCGGCAGGGCCAGGGCGGTGGCGACAAGGATCAGGAGCGTGCAGAGCAGGGTCCGGGGCATGACTTCCTCCAAGAGCGGCGTGGCAGCCTGCCACACCGACGGGAGAGGTGCCGTCGCCATTCGATAGCGATCGGAATTACTCCGAGCAGACCAGCCAGACCTCCAGCAGGTAGCGGTCGTCGGCCGCGACGCCCCCCTCCGGGGGCATGTCGGCGTCGTCGGCGGCGGCCCGGGCGAGGATGCGATCTCCCCAGTCGAGCGCCTCGTCCTCGGAGTCGAAGACGACGTCGTCGGGCGCCTCCTGTCGGTCCGCCGTCGTCGACGCGTGGCAGCTGTCGCAGTTCTGCGTCAGGAAGCCTGCGCCGAAGTTCTCGTACGTCACCACGGGCGAGTCGGCGCAGAACGCCGCGGTCTCGTCGTCCACCTCGCAGGCCGCCAGCCCGAGGGCCAGGGCGGCGAGGAGCAGCAGCCGCGACATCAGCCGAACAGGCCCGTCAGCGGCTCGATCCCCCGCAGGGTGTCCCCGGGGTCCACGTCCGCCATCGCGAGCAGCGTCGCGCCGAGCGTCTCCGCCGTGACCTCCGGGGCGCCGTCGTCCACCTCGGCCGTCGAGGGGTCGACCCCGCGGCCGTAGTAGTAGTCGTCGAACGCGCCGACCACGCGGCTGCCGTGCAGGCGCGGCCCGACGAGCAGCGCCGACGTGTGCGGCCAGTGGTCCTTGCCCTGGGCGGCGTTGAGGCGCGGGGTGCGGCCCATCTCGGACAGCACCACCACCACCGTCTCGTCCGCGAGGGTCGGCTCCCGGTGACCCGGGGTCGACTGGAGCGCGTCCATCAGGCTCAGCAGCCCGGCGAACAGCCCCTCCCAGAGCCCCTGCTGCTGGCCCAGGTTGGTGTGGGTGTCCCAGCCCTGGGGGCCGGAGAGCGACACGCAGCGGCTGATCCCCATGCCCAGGGCATTGACGGCGGCGTCGACCTGGCTCCCCAGGCTGTCGCCGGGCGAGAACTCCATGTCGAAGCGCGCGTCCTTCAGGCCGGTCGCCCGGGTCAGCGACGCGTCGAAGCGGTCGGCGATCCGGGGGTCGATCCGGGCCCCCGCCCCGTCCGCCCAGGCGGCCGAGCGGCGCTCGAGGTACCGGTCGAGGATCTTCTCCTGCACCAGGCTCGGGCGGCCCGCGTACTGGTCACCGTCGGCGAGCAGCTGCCCGCCGAGGAGCGAGTCGAGCTGCCCCGCCGCGCCGGTGCGCGCGACCGACGCCGACGCCTCGCCGGGGAACGACAGCCCGTCGAGCACGAGGTGCGGGAGCGTGTAGCTGGCCTGGGCGGCGTGGGCGAGGCGGCTGCCCCAGTCCGGGTCGCTCGCGCCCGAGGTGCCGGTCAGCATCAGCTGCTGGCAGATCTCGTGGCTCAGGCTGCGCACGCCGATGCCGTTGAGCACCACCGAGCGTGCGTGGTGCGCCTGGAAGAAGGCGCTGACCGAGGGGCGCGTCCCGTGCTCGACGATCGGGATGCCGCCGTAGGTCGCCTGCCCCGCGTCGACCTCGAGGTCGATGTTGGGGTTGCCGAACAGCGGCGCAAACACGTGGGTGGGATCCCAGCCGCCGTAGTTGAAGACGAACACGAACCGCAGGTCGGAGCCGGCCGCCTCGGCCAGGGCCCGCTGCCAGGGCAGCGCTGCGGCGCACAGACCGGCGCTCACACCACCGAGGAAGCCGCGTCGGGAGAGCTTGTTGGAAGTCATCGTCAGCCTCCTTTCCTAGTAGAGGACGAAGTCAGGGTCGCGGAGCAGCACGGACAGCACCCCTGCCCAGGCCGTCTGCGGATCACCCGACGCGGTGTACAGGTCGGACCACAGGTCGATGCCCGCGGCCACCTCGGGGCCCTGCCGGTCGACCCTGCGGCCGAACAGGGCGTGGTGCAAGACCTGCATCTGCTGCACGAACGCGGCCCGCTCGACCTCGGGGTCGGCCGGGAAGCCGACGGTGAACAGCCGCCGCTCGCCCACCAGCTGCTCCTGCTCGGAGGCGACGGCGTGCCACGCGGCCGCCTCGGCGAGGCGCTCCTGCACCAGCAGCATGGTCGGCGTCGGCGCGTCGGCCAGGGGGCTGAGCGAGTACCCGTCGCTGCCGCCGGCGAGGCTGCGCAGGCCGACCAGGTCGGTGCTCATCATGTCGTAGCCGGACATCGTGAAGCGGTAGCCGGTCAGGTCCTCGACCTGGGAGGCGAGCAGCTCCGGATCCACGACCTTGCGGGGCACGCCGCCGCCGTCGCGCACCGACGATCGGTAGCGGGCGTCGGACATCACGGAGCGGAACAGCGCCCGGAGCGTCAGGTCACCCTCCAGGAACGCCTCGCGGTGCCCCGTCAGAGCGTCCATGTCCTCCAGGGTCACGTCGCGCCGGAGCAGGCTGCTGTAGACGCGCTCGACCGCGCACTGCGCGAACCGGTGGTCGCCGGCGATCTGGTGGCCGAGGTCGGTCAGCGTGTAGCCGGGCTCGCCGTAGTAGGCCGGCTCGACGCCCGTGGTGACCTGCCAGCGGCCCTCCCGCTCGGGGTGATAGACGGTCACCTCGACGGCGTTGTCGGGTTCGGCGTACTCGAAGCCGAACAGGTAGCTGGCCAGCGGGTCGAGGTTGACGTGGCAGTTGACGCAGCCGCTGTTGTTGGCGAGCGCGTCGGCGATGAGCGCCTCGTCGGTCAGGTCGATGTTGCGGGGGAACTCGACCGGCCGGGACAGGAAGTCGTCGCAGAGCAGCAGCCGGGAGATCGCGTTGGCCCGGCCGCGGTTGTAGTTGACGCCGTTGGACGGGTAGCGCCAGTACAGCGAGTTGACCGCCAGCACCCCCGCCGCCGGGCGGCCGTCGGTGTAGGAGGCGCGCTGCCAGCCCGCCTCGCCGGCGGGGTAGTCCAGCGGCCAGACCTGGCCGAGCAGCTCGTTCGCCATCGTCCAGTCGCCCGTGACGAGGTCCGTGTACGGCAGGTCCTCGGTGGCGATGTGGCTGATCATGCGCAGCGCCTCGTCGCCGATGGAGCGCTGCAGCGCGGGATCGACCGACTCCGGCAGGCCGTAGTCCATCGCCCGCACGGGGTAGACGTCGACCCGCGTGCCCCAGGCCGGGGCAAAGGCGGCGCGCACCCGCTCGCCGAAGCGGTCGTCCTGGAGCCACTCGTCGATCACGGTCTCCAGGGCGTCGGGGTCGGCCTCGACCGCCTCGTATTCGTCGATCGTCGGCCGCACGCCGCGCAGGTCCAGGCTGGCGCGGATGAGCAGCTCGCGGCTCTCCAGCGGGGGCAGCTCGTCGGCCGGCTCGGGGCACGCCGGCAGCGCGAGCAGCGCGACCAGCAGCAACCCGAGGAGCCGTCGCTCCCCTACCACGGGCTCTGATCCCAGGAGACCAGGGTGGAGAAGTCGACGCACGTCGTGCCGACGAGCTCGCCGCGGTACCACGCGTCGCCGCAGCCGTCGCACTTCGCCGGGTCGAAGCTGTCGTCATCGACCTCAACCGGGCCGTGGAACTCGATGTCGTACCAGTTGCCGGCGTCGTCCCGGACCGAGACGGTGCCCGACGGCTCGTCGGGGCAGGCGCCGAGGTCGCCGGTGAACAGCTGAACGCCGCTGAACGAGACGGTGTCCAGGTCGCCCGGCAGGCCGGTGATGCCGCCCTCGATCTGGGCGACGCGGGCCCCGTTGGGGAGCTCGGCGGCCTCGTTGGGGGGCGCGTCGATGGCGACCCGGGCGATGGTCGGGCGGACCGCGGAGCCCTCCTCCAGCCAGGTGCCGTCGGCGGCCTGCCCGGACCACGTGAAGGTGCCCTCCACGATCTGCTGCCAGTAGTTGTAGACCGGCCCCTCGCCGGTGAACGCTCCGACCGCGCCGGCGCCGGTGACCAGCCCGTCGGGGGTCTCCACCGCGCCGCTGAGGTCGACGTAGTAGCCGTTGACCAGGAACTCGTCGTCCTGGACGTCGTCCCACTCGTAGTGGAACACGCGCCCCTCGAAGGCGGCCCCGTCGTCGGTGGTGCAGTCGCCCTGCCAGTACTCGAAGCTCTGGCCGTCGGCGTAGTCGCCGCCGAAGTCGGTGAGGGTCAGGGGGCAGTCGCCGGTTCGCCAGTCGAGCTGGGTGAGGTAGGCGTCGTACCAGGGCCGGGTGTCGATCGCGTCGAGGGTGGCGAACGCCGACGCGATGGCGTCGGCCAGGTCGGCGGCGTCGAGCTCGGGCGCGGGGGCGTCCGGCTCGTCGTAGATGTAGGGGCTCGGCTCCAGGTCGCCGTCGCCGTCGGCGGCACACCCCACCAACAGCATCACAGAACCCATAAGAGCAACACGTCGTCTCATTTCATTCCGGGGGCCCTCCGGCGTCGGTTCGAGTCTAGGACCCGCGACGCCCCCCCCGTGGAAAAACAAAGTCCAGGGGGGCTGCTGATCCAGGGGTGGAGCGCTGTGCAAGGCGTGTTGACGTCCACGGCGATTGGGTCTAGATATCGAACGTTCAGAAAATACTGAATGTACGAAATGTTTGGTCAGAGCCGTCGTACCACCCGGGAGCAAGGCATGAACGTCGACGAGAGGACGCTTCGCATGCACCAGTTCGTAGACCGGATGGGGCTCTTCTGGGAGAGCTCCGGGGGCAGTCGGATGGCCGGGCGGGTGCTCGGTTGGCTGCTCATCTGCGAAGAGCCGGTGCAATCCCTCAGCCAGATCGCCGTCGAGGTGGAGGCGTCCAAGGCGTCCATCTCGTCCGCGACCCGCACGCTCACCCGGATCGGGCTGATCGAGCGGGTGCCGGTGCGGGGCGACCGGGCGGCCTACTTCCGCATGGTCGAGGGCGGCTGGAGCAAGGTGATGGAGGCCAAGCAGGCGGCCATCAAGCTCTTCCGCGAGCTCGCGCAGGAGGGCCTGGCGGTGCTGGACGGCCTGCCCCCCGAGCGGCGCGCGCGGCTCGAGGAGTTCGAAGACCTCTACGCGTTCATGGAGCTCGAGTACCCCAAGATCCTGGCCGACTGGCGCGCGCGGCGCGGCCTGGCGCACGAGGAGTAGCCCCATGGCTTTCCGAGGAGCAGTCCCGTGACCCTCATCCGCATCGGGTGGCGCAACCTGTGGAGACACAAGCGCCGCACCCTCATCACCGCCGCCGGCATGTCCGTCGCGATGGGCATGGTCCTGGCGGTCGCCTGCCTGCAGGACGGCATGTGGGACCTCATGTCCGACGTGCTGGTCCGGCAGACGCTCGGCCACGCCCAGGTGACCCACCCCGAGTGGCCCGCCCGCCAGCTGATGTACGACACCGTGCCGGCGTCCACCGTCGAGGCGATCGAAGGCCTCGAGGGGGTCGTCGGCACCGCGCCGACGATGGCCGCCTTCGGGCTCGCGGCGTCGGACGTGACCTCGACCGGCGCGCGGTACATCGGCGTCGACCCGGCCCGCCACGCGGCCGTCACCGACCTCAGCACCCGCATCAAGGAGGGCCGCTTCATCGGCGACGCCCCCGCCAACGAGGCGGTCATCGGCGTCGGCATGGCCAAGGAGCTGGAGATCGGGGTCGGCGACGAGCTGGTCGTGCTCGGGCAGGCCGCTGACGGCTCGATGGCCAACGAGCTGTACACCGTGGTCGGCACCTACTCGACGGGCCAGGCCGCCATGGACAAGGCCGGCGCCTACCTGCACCTCGCGGACATGCAGCGGCTGCTCGCGCTGGAGGACCAGGTCCACCAGATCCTGGTCGTCGGCCTGGACATGGAGGCGTCCGACGCGCTGGTCGCCGCGGTCACCGACGTCGTGCCCAACGGCGGCACCACGCTCGTCCGCTCCTGGCAGGAGGCCGACCCCAACACGGCGAAGATGATGGCGATGCGCAACGTCGGCACCCTGCTGATGCTGTTCATCATCTTCTCGGTGGCCGGCCTGGCGGTGCTCAACACGATGCTCATGAGCGTGTTCGAGCGGACCGCCGAGCTGGGCGTGCTCCGGGCCATCGGCCTGTCGCGCGGCAAGATGGTGCTGCTGATCCTCGTCGAGAGCGTGCTGATGGTCGCCGTCGCCACCGTCGGCGGGCTCGTCCTCGGCGGCTTCCTGGACTGGCTGCTCATCGAGTACGGCCTCCCCTACACCATCGAGGGCTCCGAAGAGGGGCTCACGATGATGGGCATCACGTTCCCGACCGTGCTCAAGGGCACGCTGCGGCTCGACCCGTTCATCTGGACGATCAGCTTCGTCTTCTTCGTCGCGATCGCCGCGGCGATCTGGCCGGCGCTGCGGGCCGCCTTCATGCGGCCGGTCGAGGCCATGAGGGAGATGAGGTAATGGTCTTCCGACTCGCCCTGCGCAACCTGCTGCGCCACAAGATCCGGACCGCGATCACGCTCGTCGCCATCGTCTTCGGCGTGGTCCTGATGTTCTTCGCCAACAACATCAACCACGGCATGTACCTGGAGATGATCCGGACCGGCATCAGCGAGATCGCCGGCCACGTCGTCATCCAGGGGGCCGGCTGGCAGGACGACAACGACCCGCTCGAGTACCGGGTCACCGACGCCGACGCGGTCGCCGCCGCCATGGCCGAGGCCTGGCCCGAGGGGACCGTCGTGCAGCGGAGCTTCCTCGGCGGGCTGATCACGTCGACGAGCAACTCCGCGGGCGTCGCCGTCACGGCGGTGCAGCCCGACCTGGAGGCGCAGGTCTCCTCCTGGGAGGACCGGATCGTCGAGGGCGCCTGGCTCGAGCCGGGCGACCACCGCGGCATCATCCTGGGCGTCGAGCTCGCCCGCACCCTGGACGTCGAGCTCGGCGACAAGGTCGTGCTGATGGGCCAGGGGCGCGAGGACGTCAGCTCCAAGCTGTTCCGCGTCCGTGGGCTGTTCAAGACCGGCGCCGCCGCGCTCGATGGGGCGTTCGCGATCGTCGAGATCAGCGCCGCCCAGAAGTTCCTCGAGGATGACGGCGCGGTCACCCAGGTGTCGCTCCACCTGCAGGACCCGCTGGACGACGACGAGGCGCTCGCGGCGGTGCAGGCCGCCCTCCCCGACGCGGAGGCGCGGGGGCTCGAGGTGCTCGGCTGGAAGGTCGCGGTCGAGGAGATCTACCAGTTCACCGTCACCGACCGACGGACCAACAACACCAGCCTGTCGATCATCGGCTTCATCATCGCGCTGGGCATCCTGAACACCCTGCTGATGAGCGTGATGGAGCGGATGAAGGAGTTCGGCGTGATGCTCGCGCTCGGCACGCCCCCGGCGCGGCTGCGGGGGCTGATCGTGATGGAGGGCTTCCTGATCGGCGTGATCGGCGCCGCCATCGGGCTCGGGCTCGGCACCTGGATGACCCACTACTTCGTGAACCACGGCATCGACTACTCGGAGATGATGGGCGACTCGATGGACGTCGCCGGGGTCGCCGTCTCCACCCACATCTACGCGGCCTGGGACTGGCCTTCGATGATGGCGTACTGCGCCGTCGCGATCCTCCTCGCAGTCGCCGCCACCCTCTACCCCGCGTGGAAGGCCGGCCGTCTCAAGCCGGTCGAGTCCATGCGACACGTATAAAGGAGCCGACATGGCCATCATCGAGGTCCGTGGACTGGAGCGGACATACGAACAGGGAACGCTGAAGGTTCACGCGCTGCGCGGGGTCGACCTGGACATCGAGCCGGGTGAGTTCACCGTGCTCATGGGGCCCTCCGGCTCCGGCAAGACCACGCTGCTCAACCAGATCGGCGCCCTGGACATCCCCGACGCCGGCTCGGTCAAGGTCGAGGGCCGGGAGCTGTCCGGGATGAAGAAGCGCGAGCTGGCGGCGCTGCGGCGCGACCGGATCGGCTTCGTCTTCCAGGCGTACAACCTGATCCCCGTGCTCACGGCGTACGAGAACGCCGAGTTCGTCCTGCTCATGCAGGGCGCCAAGGCGGCTACTCGGAAGCAGAAGGTGATGCAGACCCTGGCCGACGTCGGCCTCACGGGGATGGAGCACCGCAAGCCCAAGGAGCTGTCCGGTGGCCAGCAGCAGCGCGTCGCGGTGGCGCGGGCGCTGGCCGGTGAGCCGGCGCTGATCCTGGCGGACGAGCCGACCGCCAACCTGGACAGCAAGACGGGATACGAGCTGATCGAGCTGATGAAGAAGCTCAACGAGGAGAAGGGCGTGACCTTCGTCTTCGCCACGCACGATCCCAAGGTTATGGAACATGCGCGCCGCATCGTGCGGCTCGTGGACGGCAAGATCGAATCCGACGAGCGGAGGAACGGAGCATGAGAACCCCCCTGATCGCAGCCCTTTCCCTGGCCCTGCTGATCCCCGCGGCGGTCATCGCCGGTGACGGCGACAAGCCGACGGTCGAGGAGCTCCTGGACGGCGTCAACGACGCGAACCGAGGCGCCAGCAGCCACGCCAAGATGACGATGCACGTCAAGACGAAGCGCTGGGAGCGGACCATGTCGATGGAGATGTGGTCGCGCGGCGAGGAGCACAGCCTCGTCAAGATCCTGAGCCCCGCCAAGGAGGCGGGCACCGCGACGCTGCGCGTCGAGGACAACATCTGGAACTACCTGCCCAAGGTCGACCGCACGATGAAGGTGCCGGCGTCGATGATGTCGGGCTCGTGGATGGGGAGCCACTTCACCAACAACGACCTCGTGCAGAGCAGCCGCTTCGCCGACGACTACACCTGGGAGCTGACCCAGGAGCCGGCCGAGGACGGCAGCGGCGAGTGGGTCATCGAGTGCATCCCCAACGAGGACGCGCCGGTGGTCTGGGGCAAGGTGATCATCAAGGTCCGCGGCGTCGACCGCGTGCCGTCGGAGATCACCTACTGGGACGAGGACGGCACGCTGGTGCGCACCATGACGTTCACCGACATCCAGGACATCGGCGGGCAGCCCACCCCGATGAAGATGACCCTGATCCCGGCGGACGATCCCGGCGAGTTCACCGAGTTCACGTACGACTTCCTCGAGATGGACATCGAGGTCGACGACAGCACGTTCACGCTGCAGGCGCTGAAGAACTAGGCTGAGGCCGGGAGGAGGAGCCGATGCGCGCGGTCCTGGCTTCGGCGGTCGCCGCGGCGCTCCTCGTCCCCGCCGCGGCCCACGCGGGCCGGGTCGTCGACGCGCCGGACCTGAAGCTCGACCTCGGCGGCGACGTCAAGGGCCTGTTCGACCTGGTCCTCCCCTACGAGCACCTGTTCATGCCCGACGACCCCGTCGGGCAGGCGAGCGTCGACCTCCGGCTCAAGCTGGACGGCAGCTACAGCAACTGGATCAGCTGGTCCTTCCACCACTCCGCCACGGCCACCATCCGCGGCACCGGGATCGCCGACTTCGGCATCACGCCGGCCACCACCGCCGTCGCGTCGGAGGCGATCCCGCTGTCCTGGGAGGCGGTCGACAAGCCGGCGTTCCGGCTCGGCGGTCGGCTCGATCGAGCGTCGATCAGCTTCCACGTGCCCCACGTCGACGTGACGCTCGGGCGCCAGCCGATCAGCTTCGGCACGGGCTACTTCTTCACCCCGATGGACCTGCTGGCGCCCTACACGCCGCAGATCGTCGACCGCGAGTACAAGCCCGGGGTCGACGCGCTGCGCATCGACGCGTTCATCGGCATGACGGGCCGGATCTCGGCGGTCGCCGCGGTGGTCGACGAGATGAACATGGACGGGCTGGTGGTCGCCGGGCACGGCGGCGCGACCGTCGGCGTGTTCGACGTCGAGGGGCTGGTCGCGTTGGTCCGGCGGGACTTCGTGGTCGGCGTGTCGACCCAGGGCTCGATCGGCCCCGTCGGGGTGCGCGGCGACCTGACGGTGACGGTGCCTCCCCGGGAGGTCGAGGACGACGAGGAGGTGGAGGATCCCTTCGTCCGCGTGGTGCTCGGCGCGAGCATCCTGCCCCACAGCAAGGTGAGCCTGTCGGGCGAGGTGTACTTCCAGAGCACCGGCACCCGCGACCCCGCCGACTACGACCTGGTGCTGTCCCGGGACCGGTTCGCCCGGGGCGAGATCTGGACGATGGGCAAGCTGTACGTCGGGATCAGCGCCAGCTACGAGATCGTGCCGATCGTGCACGCCTCCCTCTTCGCGACGGTCAACGTGCTGGACCCCAGCGCGCTGATCGGCCCCGGCCTCAGCTGGGCTGTAGGCAACAACACCGAGCTGGTCGTCGGCGGCTTCGTCGCCCTGGGCAAGCGCCCCGCCGAGCTCGAGGTGTCCGACCTGATCACCGACGACTTCTTCCCCATCGACGAGGACGAGCTGTACGAGGTGTTCGAGCCGGGCAGCGAGTTCGGGCTGATGCCGCACCAGGCGTACGTCCAGCTGAAGCTCTACTTCTGAGTGCCTGACGCGGCGGACTGCTAGCTTCGCTGCGTGGCGCTGTCGGAGCGAGCGCGGACGTTCCTCCCCGTCGCGGCGCTGCTCGCGGCGTCCCTGGCGGTCAAGTGGCCCGCCCTGGGCGGCTGGTTCGACTCCCCCGACGACTGGATCGGGCTGGACGTCGCCGGCTCCATCGCGCGGCTCGACTTCTACCTGTGGTGGGACGTCATCACCCGCGACCTCGGCCCGCGCACGGGCCGCCCGCTGCCGTGGCTGCTGTGGGGCTGGGACTGGGCCCTGTTCGGGGCGTCGGCGTGGGGCTACTACCTGAGCAACCTGCTCCTGCAGACGGCCGCGGGCGCGCTGCTGTGGGTCGTGCTCGAGCGCCACGTCGGCCCGACCACGGCGCTGCTGGGGCCGGCGCTGGTGCTCTTCAACCCGCTGGCGGGGCAGGCGGCGCGGTTCCTGTCGGCGCGGGACGACGAGCTGGCGCTGGTGTTCGCCCTGGCGACCGTGGCGGCCTGGCCGAAGGCGCGAGAGTCGAAGCGGGCGGCGGTCGCCGTGGGGGTGCTGTTCTTCGCCGCCCTGGCGAGCAAGCCGACGGCCATCGTGCTCGCGGCGATGCTCCCGGTGCTGGACGTCGCCGAGCTGGGTCGAGCGGAGGCGCTGCGGCCGTCCCGGGCGGCCCGGGCCTGGCTGCCGCTGGGCGTCGCGCTGTTGCTCGCCAGCCCGATGCTGTGGCTGGTGATGACGTCGGCCTACGGGCCGCTGAGCGGTCCCGGCGGGGCGGGCGCCGGGAACCCGGTCGCCACGCCGCTGCTGCACGGGCTCCTGCTGCCGTTCGGGGCGCGGGGGGCGCCGACCTGGGCGTGGGTCGCGGACGGCGCCCGGCTGGCCGTCGTGGCGGTCGGGATCGGGGTGGCGATCCACGGGCGACGGACGAGCCGCCCGGCGGTCCTGTTCGGGCTGGCCTGGCTGGCGCTGAGCCTGCCGCTGCCGTGGTCCTCGATGGCCCGATCGCAGGACCTGCTGTTCAGCGACGGCCGCTACCTGCTGATGCCGATGGTGGGGCTGGCGATCGCGCTGGCGGGGGCGGTCGGCCCGGCCGAGGGGCGCCGCTCGGCGATCGCGGTCGTGGCCGTGGTCGCGGTGCTGTCGGTGGCGCTGTACGGCGGGGTGGCCCGGTCGATGCTGTCCCACCGGGGACCCGGCGCGTCGCTGCAGGCGGCGCTGCAGCGGGCGTCGGTCGAGTCGGTCCCAGAGGGACGCCTGGTGGTGCGGGCGGACCACCTGGATCGGGCGTCCCGCGCCCTGCTCACGTCCCACGGCTGGTCGACGTTCGTGCCCGAAGCGAACGGCCGGCGACCGGTGGTGGTCCTCGGCGGCCAGGTGCTCCGCCCGGTGCCCGCCGGCCCCCACGGCCCGGCGTCGCTGCAGCCGACGGACCCGGCGCTGGCGGAGGAGCTGGTGCTGGGCCGGGACGGGCTGGTGGTCGGGCGGGGCGGGCGGTTCGACGCGGTCGCCCCGGACAACCACCCGGCAGTACCTCGGGGCCGGTGATGGCGGGCTCCAGCAAAACCGTCGCCCACCGATAAGCGATCCACAGCTCGATGGTCCTCCCGCGCGCCCTCCCGACCTCCTGCCTGGCGGCCCTGTTGGCCGCCTGCGCGCCGCCGTCGTCCGCCCCCGGGCCGATCCCGGAGCCGCCGACGGACGCCCCCGAAGAGGAGGAGCCGGCCTGGGACCTGCAGGTCTCCCCCTCGTGGCTCGGACCCGAGCGGATCGTGACGACGCTGGTCATCGACGAGGGGCAGCCGCTGCAGACGCTCGACGGCATCGGCGCAAACGCCTACCCGTTCCCCATCCAGAGCGTCGAGGGGTGGGACTGGGACGCGGTCGCGCCGACGCTGGAGGAGCTGGGGCTCGACTACGTGCGGGTGGTCTCCTGGTTCCAGTTCTGGGAGTCGGTCAACGACGACGACGACCCGTGGCACATCGAGTGGTCGGGCTTCAACAGCGAGGTCGCCAGCCTGGAGTGGTGGGACGTGCCGTTCACGACCTGGCTGACCGACCGGGGCATCGAGCCGATGGTCGGCATCTGGAACGTGGCCGACTGGCTGGCGTCGGGGGACCCGCGGCGGATCGACCCGGCGGACTACGACGAGCTCGGCGAGTCCATCACGGCGTATCACCTGGCGATGCGGGAGGCGGGCATCGAGCTGCGCTACGCGGAGGTCCAGAACGAGCCGAACATCGTCGCCCACGTGCGCTACGACACGCCGGAGGACCTCCGCGACGCGGCCCGCACGGTGCTGGACCACCTGGACGCGGCCGGCCTGCACGACGTGATGCTGCACGGCCCCAACAGCAACCACGCCGACGAGGTGCTGCCCTGGGCGGAGGCGTGGTTCGCGGACGAGGTGCTGACCGACCGAACGGTCGCGGTCAGCTACCACACGTGGCGCAGCCACGACGTCGAGGACTACGACGCGATCCGCCAGCTCGCGCAGGAGCACGGCAAGCAGGTCTGGGCGACGGAGGTGGGCTACTGCCCCCAGACGGAGGGCTGCTACGACGACACCCACTTCCTGCTCTCCCACACGTGGGGCACCGCGCTGGACGCGTCGGTGTCGGCGTGGCGGGCGATCGTCTGGAGCCAGGCCCACCGCGTCTACCACTGGGCCGCCATCGGCTACGACCCGGCGATCGACGAGGCCGGCGGCAAGCTCCCCACCTGGTACGGGCTGAAGCACTTCACCGACGCCGTGCCCCCCGGAGCGGTGCACGTCGGCTCGGCCTCGCCGGACCCCGACGTCCTGATCGCCGCGTTCGCGATGCCCGACTCGGACGCCCTGACCGCCGTCGTGATCCATCGGGGCGAGCAGCCCACGAGCGCGCGTCTCCTGTCGGCCCGGGGCACCGCCTGGACCATCGTCGGGGGCGCCACGTCAGCCGAGGACGCCTACGGGACGGACGCCGTCATCGACCCCGCGGGGGTGGTGAGCCTGCCCGCCCGGAGCGTGACGAACCTGAGGTTGGAGCCTCGGTAGGGGGGCTCCGGCTCAACCCCCGGTCCGTCGACGGCGGAGGAGCAGGAGCGGGATCGCGACGAGCCACCCCGCCGAGCCCGAGCCCCCCGGCCGGGCGGCGCAGCCGCAGCCGTCGACCGGCGTCGGGTCGGCGGACGCGCTCGGGTCGGGCGCCGGGTCGGCCTCCGCCTGCGCGAGCTCGACGATGTAAGACTCCAGCTCCGCGGTGAGCGCGGGGGTGGTGATCCTCAGCCGACCGTCGGCCCAGGCCCAGGCGTCGTACGGCTGGTCGTCTCGGGTGACCGACCAGGCCAGGGACGGCTCGAGGTTGGCGAGCTCGATGTCGACCGCGGAGTGGACGGCCCCGCCGCCGTTGACGGTGAGGATGAGGCGCTCGGCCTCGGGGTCGTAGATCGCCTGGTTGACGAAGGTCCGGTCGTCGCTGATCGAGGCGACGTACGGCTGCGCGAACCGCTCGGCGTGGTCCTCCCCGAGCCCCTGCAGGAGCACGTCGTACTCACCCGACGTGGTCCGGGCGAGGAGCGGGAAGGCGTTCTGGAAGACCAGCGGGAGGGCCGGGGAGGCGTGGGCCCACGTGGCGCCGTCGTCGCTCCAGCCGGCCGGCCCGAAGAACAGGTCCCAGCTCGCCGCGAGCTCGTCGGCCAGCTCCTGGTCTCCGTACGCCCGGGCGGTGCTCATGCCGAAGCCGGTGGCGACGATGTTCATGATGGCCTGGATGGGCCCCTCGACCCCCGGCTCGTCCAGCACCAGGGTGCGGCCGTCGGGGAACGGCGACGCCTGCCCGCGGACCACGAAGGTGCTCGACCAGGCGGGATACAGCTCGGCCCCCCACGGCCGGTCGAGGGGGGCGAGGAACCAGATCGTCCAGCCGTTGTAGACGCCGCTGAGGCGGGGCTCGATCTGGGGCGGCAGCTCCGACGGCTCCGGCTCGTGGCGGCCGTAGGGCCAGTACAGGTCGAACAGCGCGCCGGTCTCCGAGTCCACCATCTCGGCTTCGACCCAGCCCAGCCAGCTCGGCAGCCCCTCGGCGTATCCGGTCCCGTACAGGTCGTCGTAGATCAGCTCGGAGATGCGGTGCGGCGTGTTGCAGGGCACGAAGACGCGGCCCGGCTCGCACGGCACGTTGAAGTGATGCACGCCGGCGGAGTCGACGTTGCCCTCGGCCTGGGTCGCCAGCCAGTCCGTGAGGGCGTGCACGTCGGTCTGCCAGGTGGCGCCGTCGGAGCCGGTCAGGACCAGGGGACTCTCGTATCGGTCATCGTCGAACAGGTGCCGGTTCAGGGTCATCATGTAGGCGAGGTGGCCCGTGTACATGACGTTGTCCGGCCCCAGCGGGCTGGCGCCTCCCCAGTCGGTGATGAAGTCCTCCCAGGCCAGCGGCTCGGTCATCTTCCCGAGGTAGCGGTCGAAGGTGAGCCGGTAGGGCTCGCGCCAGGCGGGGGTGTGCGCGGCGGTCTGGGCGACGGAGTAGGCGGAGAACGCGATCAGGTAGCGGAACGGGGACATCGCGTCGCCCGAGCCATAGGCCTGCAGCAGCTCCACCCCCCACTGGTCCTCGTCCCAGTGCTCGGGCGGCCCGTCGACCGCCTCGGCGACGGCGGCGGCCATCCCCAGGGTCTCGTTGTCGAGCATCGGGTAGCCGTCGACCTGGGCGGCGGCGGGCGCGGCGACCAGGAGCGCCGCGATCGCCGGGAGGAGGGGTGCCCTCATGCCCGGACGCTAGCAGGGGGGCCGCGAGGGGAGGAGCCGCTACCCGGGGGGGCGGGGGTCGGCGCAACAGCGGTAGCCGTCGTCGCCGTGGGTGGACGTCGGGCCGTGCCAGTGGCGGGAGGTGCAGGTGTCGCCGTACCGCGATCGCCACTGGGTGCCGCCGCGGAGCACGTAGCAGGGCTCGTCGCTGCGGGCGGTGCCGATGGGGAACGGTGGACAGCGGGTCAGCGACGCCGTCCACTCGCCGACCCCGCCGATCAGGTCGTGCACGCCGAGGGCGTTGTGGCACTCGGGGTGGCTGCCGATCAGGGAGTAGGTGTCGGGGAGGGGGTTCACCATGCCGGCGTCGCACCGACCCTCCTCCTCCTGCGGGCCGTAGGACCACAGCAGGTCGTCGGGACCGCGACACGCCGCCTCCCACTCCTCCTCCCAGCAGAGCCGGCCGCCCCGCGCCGCGCATCGATCCGCGGCGGTCGACCACGTCACCGCCGCGTCCGGCCGCTCGCCGACGACGCCGGCCGCCTCGTAGCGGTCGATGCAGAACGGGGCCAGCTCGACCGCCTGGGCCTCGAGCGCCGTCTCGCTGTCGTCCTCGCCGATCCGGTACTCCCCGCCGGGCACCAGGACCATGCCGTCGGGGCAACCCGGAGCGCCCGCCGCTCGGCCGCTGGCGCTCCCGGGCGACGACGGCGGAGTCGAGCAGGCGAACGTCAGAGCGAGCAACAACGGTAGGCTCGTCTTCATGCGCATCGCGTCCCTTATAACCTGCGCGTTGCTCGCCTCGGCGTGTGGGGCCCCGCCAGCGGCCCCTCCCCCCCCGGCGCCATCGCCCGAGGCGGCGGTCGCCCCGTCGGCGCCCCCCGCGGGGTTCGATCTGCCGCTCCGCCTGCTCCCCGTGCGGCTCGGCACCTGGCGCGTCGGCGTCGCGCTCACCTCGGCCGGCGACCTGGACGGCGACGGCTGCGACGACCTGGCGCTCGCCACGGGCCAGGACCTGCAGGTGGCCGTCCATCGCGGGTCGAGCGATGGCCCGACGCTGGATCCGGTCTGGCTCCTGGACGACGGCCCGCCGGAGGACTTCACCCTGGCCTCGGTCGGCGACGTGCTCGGCCTGGGCCGGCCCCAGCTGGCGGTCGCGGCGTCGGACGCCCGGAGCAACCCCGAGTACAACGAGCCGGCGTGGCTCCGGCTCGTCGCCGACGACGGCGGCGGGCCGCTGGTCGTGTCGGAGCGAACGCTGCCGCCCCGCTCGGGTCCTCCGCGGCTGCTCCCGGTCGGGGACGTCGACGGCGACGGCCACGACGACCTGGTCCTGGCGCTCCCGAGGGCGGAGGCGTGGCTGGGGCGCGTCGACCTGCTGCTCGGCGGCCCCGACGGCCTCGCCGCCGACCCGGCGTGGACGCTCCGGGGGGAGGCGGACGGCGAGCGCTTCGGGGACGGCCTGGCCCTGATCCGGGGCGGCGACGGGGCCCCCGAGGCGCTCGTCGTGATGAGCGTCGACCGGGTCGTGGTGTACCGCTGGGGCCCGGACGGGCTCGGCGCCCCCCGCGCGGTGGCCGAGGCCGACGGCGACCGCCAGCGGCTCCGCAGCGTGACCGTCGCCGACCTCGACGCCGACGGACGCCCCGAGCTGCTCGTGGGCGAGGACCTCTACCCCGTCGCGGCCCCCCCGACGGGGCGCCTGCGGGCGTGGACGTGGACCGGGTCGAAGCTGAAGCGGGCCGAGCGCCTCGACCGGGTGGCCGGCTGGGGCGCCACCGTCGCGGCGGTCGACCTCGACGGAGACGGCCGCCCGGAGCTGGCGGTCGGCTCGCCCGTGGCGAGCCCTCACCGACCGTCCGAGGGCACGCTCGCGCTGCACCGGGGCGAGGAGCTTCCCCTGCTCGCGCGCGGCGGCGGCAGCGGGGCCCTGCTCGGCGCCGCGCTGGCGACCGGCGACTTCGACTGCGACGGCCGGCCCGAGCTGCTCGTCTCGGCGCCCTATCACCCCGGGCCCAACGATCCGATGGGGCAGACGCCGGGTGAGATCTACGCCGTCGAGCCGTGATTCGGCGAGGGGCCGGGCGTGACGAACGACCCCGACCGGCGCTAGCCTCCCGTCATGACCTCCCTCCGACCGCTTCCGCTCGTCGCCCTCCTGCTCGCCCTGCCGATGCTGACCGGCTGTCCCGAGACGGACGACGACGACTCCGCCGCCACCGACGACGACGCCGACGCCGCCGACGACGACGACGCCGCGGACGACGACCACGCCGCCCACCC
>CAYQEG010000065.1:0-35200 GCA_964416435.1 uncultured Rickettsiales bacterium | reverse complement strand
CTGGATCCTCCACTGTGGCTATTCGGGTCAGGAAAAGTGATCGGAGCAATGAGGCCGCAAGATCATGATCGGCCGTTTCGCCAAACGGCCCCTCACAATACTGACGTGAGGCCCTCCGCGCGGGTCTGGAGACCCGATTCCTGCGTCCCTCATCGGTCACGGGGGGCAAGCCCCGCTCCCTCTTCGGTCCTTGACCTCGGCCCTCCATCCTCCCCGCTCCCGGGGCCTCATAAGCATGAGGGGCCGTCTAGCCGTCCGTCTCCCCCGTCATCCCCCGCGCCGCGGCGGTGCCCGCGATGCAGACGGAGCAGTTGGACGCCTCGCAGCCCTCGTGCCACTTGCTGCGCACGGTGAGGACGGGGACCTCGGACTGTCGCACCACCGCCTCGGCGACGCTGCCGAGCACCAGGCGGCGCAGGCCGCGACGACCGTGGGTGCCCATCACGATCAGGTCTGCGCCGCAGTCCTCGGCCGCTTTGAGGATCGCGTCGACGGGGCGGCCGTCGACGTAGAAGGCCTCCACGTCCACCCCGGTCTTGCGCACCGCGTCGAGGTAGGCCGGCATCAGGCGCTTGGCCCCGGCCAGCATGTGGTCCGCGATCGGCAGCGGCGGGGCGTCCTTCTCCGGTTGGATGGGCGTGTTCGGCGGCAACCCGATGGGCAGCTCGAGCGCGTGCAGCACCACCACCTTGGCGCCGAGCTGCGATCCGAGCGCCGCGGCGTGCATGACCACGCTCATCGCGCAGTCGGAGAAGTCGTTGGGGACGAGGATGGTCTTGAACACGCTGCCTCCCGGGCTGGGGGATACACACCTGCATCATGCGTGCCGTCACGCGATCGCGGTAGGACGGTCGACAGCGCCGCGGACATCTCAGAACGTCGCAGGACGTCGCAACGGATCGTTCAGCGTGAAACGACCTCGCTGAAGAACGTGACGAACCGCGGGTACCCGTCCAGGTGGTGATACGCCGCCGTCTCGACGGTGATCCGGTGGTTGGCCGCCTCGATGACCGCCCGGACCGCCTCGCCCGGCGCCGACACCCGCTCGGTCCGGGTCTCCCGCGGCTTCAAGCGGTTGTCACCCAGCTTGCGGGGCTCCGGGCTCCACTCCCACCGCTGGCCGATCCGCGTGCTCCACGGCTCCCCGACCGCCGCCCCCTTGGCGTCCTCGAACCGCACGTCGACCTGCACCCAGCGCTCGGGGTCGCCGGTCGGGAGCATGTGGCCGGCCCGCTCGTTGGTGAGGTCGAGGACCAGCTCTTCCCCCTCCCAACGAGCCAGCACGGCGAGGCCCGGGGGGTTCGCCTCGAGCGGCGGGTGCACGCCCTCCTCCTTGGGGATGCCCGCCCCCCGCCAGAAGTGTCGACCGACCGTGCGTGTCGGACCGCCCACCGCCGCCGCCCGCTCGACGGCCGGCATGTGGCAATCCGCGCAGCCGGTGCCCTCCGCCGCGTAGGGACCGGCACGCCACTCCTCGCCCGTGTCGAACGTGCAGATGAACTGCTTGCCGGGGTACCTCGCGGTCGCCTGGTGGCAGCGCTCGCACAGCGACCCGTCCCGGAAGCCGGGATCGGCGACCACCGGGTGCGGACTCGGCGGGTCCCCCTCGACCGCGAGGCCGGGCCCGTGGATCACTCCCTCCCGCACGTGGCAGGCGGCGCAGGTGATCCCCTCGTCCCGCAGCGCGGGGTCGAAGCCGGGGTTGTCGACCAGGATCGGCAGCTCGACGTCCTCGTCCGTCAGGCCGATGGGCCACTTGTCGTGCTGCACGAGCAGCGGCGTGTGGCAGTTGAGGCAGAGCCAGCGGTTGCCCGACTTGCCGATCTCCTCCTGGTACTGCCGGTCGGTCCACGCCGCGGCGTGAACGCTCAGCTTCCACTCGGCGTAGATCTCGACGTGACACGCGCCGCAGACCACCGCCGACAGCGAGCCGACCCCCTCGGGCACCTGCTGCCCGTCACCCAGCGGGGTCTCGTAGATCGGCCGGGTCGCGTGGAAGGCGCTGGTCTGCTCCAGCGCGGCGGCGAGGTCCAGCGGCTCGGGCTCGGGCTCGGGCGCCGCCGGCGCCGGGTCCGATCGGCACGACGCCACCCCGAGCAGCACGCTCGAAGCGAGGAGAAGCAGCCAGGGGGTCCATCGCGAGATGCCGCGGAGAGTAGCGCCACGGGGAGATTCGGGCACCCGGACTTCCGGAGCAGGCGACCGACCGATCGCTCGGGCCGCCGGCTACTCGCAGAGCGCTCCGCAGGGCGAGACGTACAGGTCCGAGCAGGAGCCGTCCCAGCCATCCCCACAGCAGAAGGCGTCGATGTCGCAGACGCACTCGATCGCCTCGCGGTTGTCGCAGTCCTCCCAGGTGCCCGGGCCTCCGTCCGCCTCGCAGCAGACATCGTTGGCGGCGTCGTCGTCGTCGGAGGTGGCGTCGTCGTCGTCGTCGACCGGGATCGGCTCGTTCCTCAACGTCGGCGGGCAAGCGCCCAGGAGGACCACCAGGGACAGCGCAGCGAGCAAGCGGATCAGCGACATGCAGAGATCCTAACTCCGGTCCGCTAGGATCCGTCGCTCATGGCGCGAGATCCCCGCTCTGAATCGTTCGAATCCCGCCGAGACGGCGAGATCGTGCGCGCCCTGGACGAGATCATTCGGCGCGCCGTCGCCGCCCGGGCCTCGGACATCCACCTCGAGCCGAAAGAAGACCGCCTCCGCATCCGCTTCCGCATCGACGGGGTGATGGTGGAGCAGCCGTACCTGCCCCCGACCGCCAACCTCAAGATGATCTCGCGCATCAAGGTCCTGGCGCACATGGACATCGCCGAGAAGCGTCAGCCCCAGGACGGCACCTTCAAGATGGAGCTCGGGCGCGGCAAGACCGTCTCGCTGCGCTCCTCCACCTTCCCCAGCTTCGACGGTGAGAAGGTCGTGCTGCGGCTCCTGGAGGCCAACGCGCTGATCTCCATGGAGCAGCTGGGCATGGGGCGCGGGCAGATCCAGAGCCTGCGCAACATGACCCGACGGACCGGCGGCCTCCTGCTCGTCACCGGGCCGACCGGGTCGGGCAAGACCTCGACGCTGTACGCCGTCCTCAGCGAGCTCGACACGCAGCGGCTCAACGTCGTCACGCTCGAAGATCCCATCGAGGTCCAGCTCAAGGACATCACCCAGGGCCAGGTCAACCCGCGGGCCGGCTTCACGTTCGCCAGCGGGCTGCGCTCCATCCTGCGGCAGGACCCCGACGTCATCCTCGTCGGCGAGATGCGCGACGCCGAGACCGCCGCCATCGCCATCCAGGCCAGCCTCACCGGCCACCTGGTGCTGTCGACGATGCACACCAACTCGACCATCGCCACCATCACCCGGCTGATGGACCTCGGCGTCGAGCCGTACATCGTCGCCAACGCCCTCGTCGGCGTGATCGCCCAGCGGCTGGTCCGGGTGGTGTGCCCGCGGTGCCACGAGAAGTACAACCTCGACAAGGACGTCACCGATGAGGTCGGCTTCGCCCTTCCGGAGAACGCTCCGCTGGTCCGCGCGGTCGGCTGCGACGCCTGCCTGTTCACCGGGTTCAAGGGCCGGCGCGGCATCTTCGAAGTCGTCGAGGTCGAGGAACGCATCATCAAGCTGATCAAGGCCAGGGCCACGGCCGACGAGTACAAGCAAGTGCTCCGCGACATGACCGTGCCGACGCTGCGCCGCGTCGGCATGCGGCAGGCCCTCAAGGGCCGCACCACCGCCTCTGAGGTGCTCCGGGTCACCTGACCGGCGCGCCCCGCTGCTTCGGAGTCCCCCATGTGCCGCTTCCGTGCGTCCGCCGACCAGGCGTTCCACCTCCCCAACCCCGAGCCCCACTACGCGCCCGACCTGGGGCTCGAGCCGGTGCACGTCGACGTCGCCCTCGGCTTCGACCTCGCGGGACGCCAGGCCGCCGGCGCGGTCACCACGACCGTGCTCGCCCACCGCGACGGGCTGCGCTCGCTCACGCTGGACGCCGTCTCCTTCCTCGACGTCGACGTGGTCGACCCCGACGGCCACGACCTCACCTTCCGATACGACGGTGAGCGGCTGCACATCACCTGGGCCGAGGCGCTCCACCTCGACGAGCGTCGACGCGTCGAGGTCCGCTACCGCGTCATCGACCCGCTGACCGGCATGACCTTCAGCTGGCCGGACGACGTTCACCCCGACCGGCCCCGCTTCTGCGGCACGGACCACGAGACCGAGCGGGCCCGCTACTGGCTGCCCTGCGTCGACCACCCGAGCGTCCGCACCCCCCTCGACCTGCACCTCCGGGCGGGCTCCGAGTACACCATCCTCGCCAACGGCCTGGAGACCGAGCGCGAGGAGCACGACGACGGCACGACCACGTCGCACTGGCACCTGGAGCAGCCCTGCCCCAGCTACCTCGTCTGCCTCGCCATCGGCGAGTTCGTGCGCGCCGACGGCCGCCCCGTGGGCGACGTCGAGGTGGCCGCGTTCGCGTCCCCGCCGTTCACCTCCGAGGAGGTCGACCGGAGCTTCGGGCGCACGTCGGGGATGCTGGAGTGGATGACGGCCAAGCTGGCGTCGCCGTTCCCGTTCCCGAAGTATTTCCAGGTGGCGCTGCACGGCATCGGCGGCGCGATGGAGAACATCTCGCTCGTGACGTGGGACGACAAGTTCGTCGCCGACGAGACGTTCGCCGCCGAGCAGGGCTGGCTGATCGACCTGATCAACGTGCACGAGATGGCCCACAGCTGGTTCGGCGACGCGATCGTCTGCCGCGACTTCAGCCACGTCTGGCTCAAGGAGAGCTGGGCCACCTACATGGAGTCCTGCTGGCTCGAGGACGTGGACGGCGTCGACGCCATGCACTTCCAGCTGAGCGAGGAGTCACGCGCCTACCGGACGGAGGCCGACCGCCGCTATGTGCGGCCGATCGTGACCCGCTCGTTCGACTCGTCCTGGGACATGTACGACCAGCACCTGTACCCCGGCGGCGCGTTCCGACTGCACATGCTGCGGTGCGAGCTGGGGGACGACGACTTCTGGGCCGGCGTGCGCGACTACGTGCGCCTGTTCGGCGGCCGCACCGTGGAGACGTCCGACTTCCGGCGCACCCTGGAGGCGCGCTCCGGGCGCTCCCTGGCCCGCTTCTTCGACCAGTGGCTCCACGCCCCCGGCTACCCCCGCCTGGAGGGCAGCTTCTCGTGGTCGGACCACCGGAGCGAGGCGACCGTCGCCGTCGAGCAGAAGCAGCACGACCCTGCCACCGGCGTGCCGCTGTTCCACTTCGAGCTCGAGGTCGACCTGGAGACGACCCCCGGCGAGTGGATCACCCGGACGCTGCAGGTCGACACCGACAAGCACTCCCTCGTCGTGCCCCTCGCCGCCCGCCCGCGACAGGTCGTCATCGACCCCCGCGGCAAGCTGCTGCACTCCCTCAAGTGGAAGCCGGGGCGCGACCTGCTGGGCCGCACCCTGCGCCATGGACCGACCGTGCCCGGCCGCATCCAGGCGGCCCGCGCCCTCGCCCGCACCGGCGGACGCCGCTCCATCGAGCTGCTCCGGGAGGCCTACGCCGCCGAGACGTTCTGGGGGGTGCGGATCGAGATCGCCCGCGCCCTCGGGGCCGCCGGCAGCCGGGCCGCCGCGTCCGCGCTCGCGTCGCTCCTCGCGGTGGAGGAGGACCCCCGGGTGATGCGCTTCGTCACCGAGACGTGCGGCCGCTACCGGGACGAGGGCATCGCCCAGGCGCTGGTCGAGTGGCTGGCCCGAGACGACGTCCCCTACCTGGCGCGGCGCAAGGCGCTGGAGTCCCTGGGCCGCCAGCGCGGCGAGGACCACCTGGAGACCCTGCGGGCCGCCGCCCTGGACCGCGGCTGGTGGGGCTGGGTGCGGCAGGGCGCGCTCCTCGGGCTGGGCCAGACCCGCACCGAGGAGGCCCGACAGTTCCTGGTGACCCGGGCGACGGCGAACACCGAGCTGCGCCAGGTCCGCCTGGAGGCGATCGCCGCGCTCGCACAGGCGGCGCTGTGGCAGGACGTCGGCGGGCGAGCGCGCACCCTGGAGGTCCTCGCGGACCTGACGCGGGACGTCGACTACGGGATCCGCATGGCCGCCCTGCGAGCGATGCCGAGCCTGCGGGACGGCGCCGCGCTGGGCGTCATGGAGGGGGCGATGACCTCCCTCGCCGAGCAGGACCGTCCGCGGATCCGGCGGCTCGCCCGGGGGCTGCGCAAGGAGCTCGCCGACGGCGGCTCGGTCGTCGGGCTCCGCAAGCAGGTCGAGGACCTGACCGAGCGGTTCCGCAAGCTGCAGCACCGGCTGGAGAAGCTCGAGCAGCGGGAGCGTGCCGACGACGACCTGAACGGCGACTCCCTGTAGGGGGGTGCCTGCCCGCGCACGGGCCGCGCCTACGCGTCGAGCACCTTGCGCACGCGCTTGAGCAGCGCCGTCAGCCGGAACGGCTTGGCGATGAACTCCACCCCCTCGTCGAGCACGCCGTGGGGGCTGAGGATGTCCTCGCTGTAGCCCGACATGTAGATGGTGTCGAAGCCCGTCAGCCGCTTGCGCAGCTCCGTGTCGAGCTCTCGACCGTTGAGGCCCGGCATGCGGACGTCGGTCAGCAACAGGTCGAGGTGGCCGAGGCCGTCGGCGCGCTGGAGCGCCTCCAGCCCGTCACCGGCGATGTGCACGTCGTACCCAGCGTCCCTCAGGCAGCCCTCGAGCAGCCCGCGGAGAGCCGGCTCGTCGTCGACCACGAGCACCACCTCCTGGCCCATCGCCAGGGTCTCGATGACGGTGCTGCTCTCCCCGACGACCGCCGCGGGCTCCTCGCTCGGGGGGAACCAGATCGAGAAACTCGTGCCCTGCCCCGGCGCCGTCTGCACCTGCATGTAGCCGCCGCACTTGCGGACGATGTCGTGCACGGTGCTCAACCCGAGGCCCAGCCCCGACTCCTCCTTCGTGGTGAAGAAGGGCTCGAAGATCTGCTCCAGCGTCTGGCTCCCCATGCCGAAGCCGGTGTCCCGCACCCCGAGCACGACCCACGTACCCGCGGTCACCTCCTTTGGCACCCAGATCTCGTCGCCCTGGACCGCCCGCACGCGGGTGGTCAGCTCGATCGTGCCGCGCCCCTCGATGGCGTCGCGGGCGTTGACCACGAGGTTCATCACCACCTGCTCGATCTGGATCGGGTCGGCGACGATGATCGGGACGAACTCCTCCAGCGAGACGTGCAGCTCGACGTCCTCCCCGGTGGCCTGTCGCAGCAGCGGCTCGATGCGACGGATCTGGCGATGCAGGTCCATCGGCTTGGGGTCGATCACCTGCTTGCGGGAGAACGCGAGCACCTGCTGCGCGACGCGGGTCGCCCGGTCGACGGCGTCGGCGATCGCGAGCACCGACGGGTCCGACGGGTGGTCTTCCCCGAGCTGGCGCCGCAACAGCTCGACGTGACCCATCATCGCGGTGAGCAGGTTGTTGAAGTCGTGGGCGACGCCGCCGGCGAGGCGGCCGACGACGGCCATCTTCTGAGCCTGCCGCAGGTTCGCCTCCAGCCGACGCTGCTCCGTGACGTCCCGCAGCGACGCCAGGCGAGCGGGCGCCCCCTCCCAGTCGGTCGAGACGACGGCGACCTCGAGGGTGCGGCTCTGGCGGGTCTCGGGGATCGGCAGCCGAATCTCGGTCCGCTCTCCTGGCGTCAGGTCCCACTCGAAGAAGGTCCCCTGGAGCTCACCTTCGAGCCGATCGAAGAGCGCGTCGGCGGCCGGGTTCGCCCAGCGGACCACCCCCTCGGGGCTGAGGATGACCATGCCGTCCGCGTTGGACGCGACCGACCGGAAGTCCGCCTCCGACGCCTCCAGGGCTCGGTGCAGGCGGATCTGCTGCAGCGCGACGCCGAGCTGACCCGCCACCTCCAGCGCGTCCTCGATGTGGCGAGCGGTGTACTGGTTGGGGACCTCCGAGCCGAAGTGCATGCAGCCGAGCAGCTCGTCGCCCATCAGGATCGGGACCTTGAGCGACGAGCGCATCCCCTCCTCGAAGTGCCGCGCGACGAAGCGGGCCACGTCGTCTCCGTCGTGGAGCTCGCCGTGCTCGACCACCCGACCTTCGGCGAGGGCGTCCAGGTCGCCGTAGTCGGTCGTCGACATGAGCAGCCGGTGCCGGGGACCTCCCGACGCGGCGGACACCTCCCAGGCGACCACCTCGGCGGCGGGCTCGCCGAACAGCGCGACGCTCGTCCAGCTCCCCGGCATCAGCACCCGGGCCTCGGAGAGCATGCGCTCGGCCACCTCGGCCCCCGAACGCAGGCTCGGGATGGAGCGGGCGATGTCGTACATGACGCGCTCGCGGGTGACCTCGCGGCCGATGGCGTGGAAGCGGGTGCGGTCGGTCGAGGGAACGGCGATCCAGCGGATCCAGTGCACGGTGCCGTTGGCGGCGACCATGCGGATCACCGGCTCGATCGTCGCCACCCCGAACTGCAGGCTCTGGGTCTGGGCGACGGTCTCTTCGAAGTCCTCGGGGTGGATCAGGTCCTTGAGGATCTTGCTGGAGAGCTGCTCGGGCGAGTAGCCGAGCACCTGCTCCCACGCGCGGTTCATGTCGAGGATGTGGCCGTCGAAGTCGCAGGTGCAGAGCAGGTCGGCCGACAGCTCGAACAGCTCGTATCGTCGCCCCGACATACCCGCATGTTGGCACGCCTGCTCAGAGCAAAGCGAGCACGACGATCGTGATCGGGATCACTCCGATGAGGTTCAGGGCCAGGCCAGCCCGGGCCATGTCCGCCGGGTCGACCGCCTCGGTGCCGATCACGATGGCGTTCGGGGCCGTCGCCACCGGCAACATGAAGGCGCACGACGCCGCGAGGGTGGCGGGCACCATCAGCAGCAGCGGATCGACCCCCGTCGCCTTCGCCAGCGCCGCGAGCACCGGCAGGATCAGCGCGGTGGTCGCGGTGTTGGACGTCACCTCGGTCAGGAACGTCACCGAGATGCACAGCCCGGCCACCATCAGCGGAGTCGGCAGCTGAGCCAGGAACTCGAGCTGCCCGCCCATCCAGGTGGTGAGGCCGCTGCTCTTGAAGCCCGTCGACAGCGCGATGCCGCCGCCGAACAGCAACAACAGGCCCCACGGGACGCGCCGCGCGTCGCTCCATTGCAGGAGCCGGTCCGACTCGCCGTCACGCCCCCCCGACGGCAACACGAAGAACACGATCACCGCCGCCGCGGCGATGGTCGAGTCGTGCACGAACGGGGGGAACAGCTGCTTGCGGAAGACCCAGCACAGCGCCGTGATCGTGAACCCGATCGCGACCAGCACCTCCGGGGTGCGCCACGGACCGAGGGCCTCGAGCCGCCGACGGAGCACGTCGCGGTCCCCCAGCTGGTAGTCACCGGGCAGCGGCATGAGGACCTTGCTCAGCAGGAGCCAGGCGAAGGCGAGCATGGCGATCGCGACGGGCACGGCGACGCGCATCCAGTCCAGGAAGCCGATCTCCGCGGCCTCCGGGAAGCTGTCGGCGTAGACGCCCTGGAAGATCAGGTTCGGGGGGGTGCCGACCGGCGTCATCATCCCGCCGATCGACGCCGACCACGCCAACCCCAGGAGCATCAGCAGCCCGAAGCGCTTGTTGGCCTCGCCGTCCTCGTTGACCGCCGACGCGGTCGCCACCAGGGCGAGCACGATGGGCAGCATCATCAGCGTCGTCGCGGTGTTGCTGATCCACATCGACAGCACCGCGGTCACCAGCATCACCCCCAGGGTCAGGGTCGCCGGGGTGCGGCCGATGGCGACCAGGATGCTCAGCGCGATCCGCTTGTGGAGGTCCCACTTCTCGACCGCCAGGGCGAGCAGGAAGCCACACAGCAGCAGCAGCACCATGCGGTCGGCGTAGGGCGCGGCGACCCTCTTGGAGTCGGCGATCTCGTAGATCGGGAACAGCGCCAGCGGCACCAGCGACGGGATCGCCAGCGGCAACCGGGAGCCGATCCACCACGTCGCCATCAGCCAGGCGCAGCCCAGGGTGCGGCAGCCGGGGCCGCTCAGGCCCTCGGGGAGCAGGTCCGGGCTGTAGCTGATCCCGAGGGCGACGCCCAGGCCGGCGAGGCCCAGCAGGATCACCCAGATGCGGAGGGGGCGCTCGGACACGCCGGGCAGTCTACTGGGTCCCTCCGACGTCGTGACCGGGGTAGCGTTCGGCGATGCTCCCAGTCCGGCGACCCCGCCCCCCGCTCGCCGGTCGGATGAACTGGCTCGCCCCGCTGCTGCTCGTCCTCGTCGCGGCGACGCCATTGCCAGGCGCGATGACCGAGGGCCTGGCCTGGGACTTCGAGCACGCCTCGTCCCGGGACGGGCCGCGCACGGTGCACCGCTATCAATCCGTCGCGCCGGTCGCGGACCGCACCTACCTGGGCTTCCACGTCACGGTCACGGACTTCGAGACCGCGACGCAGGCGGGGAAGGCGTTCGACGACCTGGTCCGGCGGGCCGATCCCAACACCGGCCTCAGCTACGCCTGGGACACGGCCCTGCTGGATGATCGCTCGCTCCTGCACCTGGCGGCGCCGTGCTTGTTCTCGGCCGACAACTACGCGCTGCTGGAGCGCAACCTGAGGTCGACCTTGAACGGGGAGCCGCTCCGGTCCCTGCGGTGCCGTTGCGGAATGGGCTGCACCTTCGAGGGCGGACCGACCGTGCGCATCCACCGCCTCGACCACGACGGCGTGGACTCGGACCGACTGCACGAGCAGATCGTGCGCGTCTTCGACGACGCGGGCTGGCAGGTCGTCGACGGCGACGCGGACCACGAGGTGACACCTCGGGTGCGACCCGCGGGGTTCAAGTCGGTGCTCGAGCTCACGATGACGGGGCCCGACGGCGACGCCGAGCAGAAGGTCACCACCGGCGCGTCGACGTACGTGATGCACGAGGTCGCGGGGGAGCTGGCGCTGGAGCTGCTGGAGGAGCGGCGGCAGGCCGCCCCTGAGTGACGCCTACTCGGCAGGCACGATCTTCCAGAGGCGTCCGCCCGTGTGATCGCAGACGTACAGCTCGCCCAGCTCGCCCTCGCCGAAGCTCGAGATGAGGCCGGTGGTGCTGCCGAGGGTGACCGGGCCGGCCTCCGTCGACGAGCTGCCGTCCCAGGTGAGGGACCACAGCGGCGAGTTGAAGTAGTTGTAATCGCTGTAGAAGTAGACGCCCTTCAGGTCGGGCATGCGGCAGCCGCGGTAGACGAAGCCGCCCGTGATCGAGATGCCGTCGAAGTGGTCGTACTCGAAGACCGCGCCCTCGTAGGCGCTCAGGTCGCAGCCGGGCGTGTAGCAGTGGTTGCCCTCGGCCTCGGGCCAGCCGAAGTTGGCGCCGGCGTAGCCGATGTCGACCTCTTCCCAGTCGCCCTGGCCGACGTCCGCGATCCAGACGTCGCCGGTCTGCCGATCGAAGCTGAACCGCCACGGGTTGCGCAGCCCCCACATGTAGGTCTCGGGGCGGTGGTCCTCGACGCCGATGAAGGGGTTGTCGTCGGGGATGCCGTACGGGTCGCCGGAGTTGACGTCGATCCGGAGGATCTTCGCGTGGAAGGTGTCCTGGCGCTGGCCGTTGCCGAAGTTGTCGCCGGCCCCGCCGCCGTCGCCGAGGCCGATGTACAGGTAGCCGTCGGGGCCGAACGCGATCTGGCCGCCGTTGTGGTTGGCGGCCGGCTGCGCCTCCGTCAGGAGCACGCGCTCGCTGCCGGGGTCGCCGTTGCCGTCCCCGTCCAGGCCGAACTCCGACACGGTCGTGGCGCCGCCTCCGGACGCCGTGTAGTAGACGAAGAAGCGGCCGTTGGCCGAGAACTCGGGGTGGAACGCCACCGACAGCAGGCCGCGCTCGCCGCCGCTGCTGACCCGGGAGCTGATGTCCAGGAACGTGCTCTGGGTGCCGCTGACGGAGATGGCCACGATGGCGCCGTTCTGCTCCGACACGAAGAGCCGCCCCGAGCCGTCTCCCGCGTGGGTGACGTGGACCGGGAAGTCGAGCCCCGCGGCCACGGTCTCCAGGTCGATGTCGGTACCCGCGACCGTCGGGATGCCCTCGCAGGGGTCGACGTCGTCGTCGTCCGCGGTGTCGTCGTCGTCGGGGGCCGTCGGGCAGCCGAGCAGGGGCAGGGCGAGCAGGAGCAGGAGAGCGCGCTTCATGGCCGGGATTCGTAGCACGGCGGGCGGGCGTCGTCCCGGGCTTGGACGATCAGTCCGCCACGACCTGGTACAGCCGCCCCACCCCGTGGTCGCACACGTACACCTCGCCGTCCTCGCCCTCACCGAAGGACGAGATGAGGGTGCTCGTGAACTGGATGTCGACGGGGCCGTCGACGGCTGATACGCCGTCCCAGGTGAGGCTCCACAGCGGCGAGTTGAAGTAGTTGTAGTCGCTGTACAGGTAGACGCCCTGCAGGTCCGGGAGGGCGCAGCCGCGGTAGACGACGCCGCCGGTCACGGAGATGCCCCGGATGTGGGAGTAGACGTAGACCGGGGGGGCATAGTCGGTCGGGTCGCAGCCCAGCGTGTAGCAGTCGTCCCCCTCCACCTGGGGCCAGCCCAGGTTGTCGCCCGACTCGACGACGTCGATCTCCTCCCAGTCGTCCTGCCCCACGTCCCCCAGCCACAGCTCGCCGGTCTGCCGGTCGAAGCTGAACCGCCAGGGGTTGCGCAGCCCCCACGCGTACGTCTCGGGGCGGTGGGTCACGTCGTTGACGAACGGGTTGTCGGCCGGCACGCCGTAGTTCCCGAACTCGCCGTCGCCCGTACCGTCGACGTCGACGCGCAGGATCTTGGCGTGGAAGGTGTCCGGCTCCTGGCCGTTGTCGTACGTGTCCCCCGCGCCCCCGCCGTCGCCGAACCCGATGTAGAGGGTGCCGTCCGGGCCGAAGGCGAGCTGACCGCCGTTGTGGTTGCCCGCCGGCTGGTCCTGCGTCAGCAGCACCATCTCGGTGTTGGCGTCCGGCTCGTCCGTCAGGGGGTCGCCGGGCACGGTGATCTCGCTGACGACGGTCGTGGTGCCGGCGGCCGCGTTCTCCGTGTAGTTGAGGAAGAAGCGGCCGTTGACCGCGAACTCGGGGTGGAACGCCACGGACAGCAGGCCCCGCTCGCCGCAACAGAGCACGTCGGAGCGGAAGTCGAACCAGGTGCTCAGCCCGTCGTCGGGGTGCCAGGCGCGGATCCGCCCCGCCTGCTCGACGATGAACAGCCGCCCCGAGCCGTCGCCTGCGTGCGTCACGTGCACCGGCGCGTCGAGGTTGGAGGTGATCAGCTCCAGGTCGACGTCGGTCCCCTCGGTCGTCTCGACCCCGTCGCACGGATCGGGGGTGGCGTCGTCGTCGTCCGTCGCGTCGTCGTCGTCCGTCGCGTCATCGTCGTCCGTCGCGTCGTCGTCGTCCGAGACCACGTCGTCGTCGTCCGTCGCGTCGTCGTCGTCGGCGGCGGCCGAGTCGTCGTCATCCACCGCCGCGCAGTCGTCGTCGTCCCCCGTCGTGAACGTGCCCGACTCGGTGGGGCAGCCGAGCAACAGCAGGGCCAGGGCGAGCAGCGTCGCCCCGGACGCGCGCGGAGCCGTCACCGGCCGTCCTGCTCGAGTCGGCGGCGCCGCGCCTCGGCCGCCGAGACCGCGCGACGGGCGGGCTTGTTCTCGCCCTTCTCGTCCTCACCCCGCTCGCTGGAGCCGCCCGCGAGCATCGCCGGGCGGAGCGCCGCCACTTCCCGGCCGAGCTTCTCGTACTCGCGGCGCACCGCGTGGCGCAGCATCGACCGCGTGATGTGGCCCTCCTTGCTGCTCGCGGCGGCCACCGAGGCGGCGACCGCGACGTTCCAGATGTTGGCGCCGGCCAGCTTGAACTCCGCCGCGAGGTCGGAGATGGACAGCCCCTTCTCGAGCGGCCACTTCTCCGGCAGCACGTGCTTCCAGATCTCCTCCCTCTGGGCCTTCTCGGGGAACGGGAAGTCGACCACGAACGTGAAGCGGCGCAGGAACGCCTCGTCGATGTTGCGCTTGAGGTTGGTCGTCAGGATCGCCACGCCGTCGAACGCCTCGAGGCGCTGCAGCAGGTAGCTCACCTCCAGGTTGGCGAACCGGTCCTGGGCCCCCTTGACCTCCGCCCGCTTGCCGAACAGGGCGTCCGCTTCGTCGAACAGGAGCACGCAGGGCGCCTCCTCCGCGGCGACGAACAGCCGACCGAGGTGCTTCTCGGTCTCGCCGACGTACTTGCTGACCACCGAGCTGAGGTCGACCCGGAACAGCGGGTAGCCGAAGGAGTGGGCGAGCACCTCCGCCGCCAGCGTCTTGCCGGTGCCGGGCGGGCCGCTGAACAGCGCCTTGATGCCCCGCTCCCCCGAGCGCACGCGGGTCAGGCCGAGCGCCTCCAGCACCTCTTCGCGGCGCTCCACCTGGCCCACGATCTCGTGGAGCAGGGAGATGGCGTCGGCCGGCAGCACGATGTCGTCCCAGCCGCGGCGCACCTGGGCCCGCTCCGCGAGGGGCCCGGGGTCGGGCAGGAACGTCTCGGCGCAGGCGACGCGCACGTCGTCCGCGCTGGGGCGGGGGCGTCCGTGGGCCGCCGCCTCGTCGGTCGCCGCTTCGATGACCTGGGCGATCTGGCCGGGGCTGAACCGGAACCGACGCGCCAGCGTGTCGGCGTTGAGGGACTTGAGGTCGGCCACCGCCTTCTTGCTCCGGCCGGCCGCCTTGCGCAGCGCCGCCAGCGCCTCCCTCCAGGCCTTGCGCCGCTCGGACAGCGCCATGCCCGGCAGGTCCAGCGACAGGTGGCGCCGGCCCTCCTCGAGGGGGCGGGTGTCGGTCTGGGCGCTCGCGTGCACCACCAGGGGGCGGCTCCCCTCCTCGGTGGCGACGATCAGGGGCGCGAGGGGATCGCTGATCCCGTCGCCCTCGGGCGGATCGAGGACGAGGAGCACCGCGTCCTGCATCCGCGCCTCGCGGGCGAGGGGACGGGCGACGGGGCCGGGCGGGATGCCGAGGCGGGCGGCGCTGCCGAGGTCCGCCACGAGCAGCGGCGCCTGCAGCTTGGAGGCGAGGTGCCGCGACGCCTCCATCACGTCCCGCCGAGAGCGGGCGACCAGGCGCAGCACGGTCGGTCCACCGGCGGCGGGGAGCGCCCCCAGCAGGCCGTCGACGGCGGAGGCGACCGCCTTGCGGGCGGGATGGGCGTCCCCCGGCTGCTCCAGCCGAGCCCACGGCTCCAGCTCGGTGTCCCACGGCTCTCCCTGGAGGAGCCAGCGGGCGACCCGGGGGGCGACGGTCATGCGGCGGGCGGGCAGCGGGATGGGCCCGTCGTGGGCGAGCACGATCAGCCCGCCCGCGAGCAGCGGGGCGTCCGGGGCGAGGCGGCCCGACAGCTCCAGCCGACCGGCCCGCGTATCCGAGAGCAGGCGCAGCGCCAGCGCAGGGGTGAGGTGCTGGGCGCCGAGGTCGTCCTGCAGGTAGGCGAACAGCCGCAGGTAGCGAGCGTTGACCTCCGGGGCGAGGGCCAGCAGGAGGAGCTGCAGGTCCGCCTTGGACAGGCCGAACGCCTGCTCGAGCTTGAGGAGCGGATCGCCCTCGGCGTCGTCCCGGGCGGCGTCGAAATCGGCGTCGCGGGCGTCCAGCAGCGACCGCAGCCGATCGGCGGTCTCCGGAGTCACCCGGAACGGGCCGATGTTCATCAGCTCGCCCAGGATCTCGTCGACCTCCCCCTCGCCGATGTAGGCGCCCCAGGGGGCGTCCTTGCCGAGGGCGCGGCCCCGCGCGCGCACGCGCTGGACCTCCGAGAAGATCGCGAGGTCGACCCAGGACAGGGCCGTCAGCAGCAACGAGGACGGTCGAATCACCCGCGCAGTCTACCGACTGCTCACCACGCGCGGCCGCGGAGCTTGAGGCCGGCCGACGTCGCCCACGAACGGACCGCTTCGATCTCGTCGCGCTCGGGGTCCCGGTTGAAGCGGCCACGCACCTGGACGATGGACGCCATCGGGTTGCTCACCTCCAGGGTGAGCGCCCGCCGGCCGTCGCGACGCAGGCTCCAGATCGAGGTTCTACCGCCTCGGATCCGCTGGCCGTAGCTGAACACGCAATGCCGCATGGCCCGGCCCTCCGCCTGCAGGTCGTCGACCGAGAGCATCTCGTGCGTCGACCACTCCACGTCCATGCGGGCGACCGGGCCGACCCGGACCTCGGCCTTCCACGCGGCGGCGACCCATCCGGACGGGGCGAAGGTCTCCGCCTCCATCGACGCGAGCGCCGCCAGCTCCCGATGCCAGCGCCGCACCTCCTCCAGGATCCGGGCCACGGACCGGCCCTGGACCCGGAACCGTGGGTCGGCCTCCTGCCGCTGCAGGAGGTAGTCGACGAGCTCCACGACGTCGTGGCCGCGCTGCCGCGGCAGCCCGACGAACCACTGGATCAGGTGCGGCACGAACCGCTCCTGGCGGCCCACCAGCTCCCGCCCAAGGCGGGACGCGCACAGGCGATCGGCCAGCTCACGGTCGCCGCCGAGCGCGGTCACCTGGGCGTGACGCACCGCCTCGACCGGGGTCCGGTCGGCGGGCGACGTCACGAACAGGTGGCACATCCGGCGCGTGAGGTGGACCGGCAGCATCCCCCGGTCGATGGCGGCGCGGACGCTGCCCCCGGCCGCCAGCCAGGCGAACAGCCGGGTCCACCGAGCGGTCGTCGCGTGAAGGGGGCCGTCGAAGACCCCGTACAGGAACCGCGGCACCGGGTACCCCACCAGCAGGTGATCGATCAGCGAACGGCGCTGCGCCTCCCGCCCCTTGCCCCGCGCCACGAAGGTGTAGACAGGGCGGAGGTGGGGCAGCTGGGCGAGCAGCAGGAAGGTCGGCACGAGGTCGGGGACGCACAGCCGCGGCGCCTTGAACCAGACCTCCTCGGTCAGCGCCAGGGCCTTGCGCTTCCGCTCGAGGTCGTCCCGAGCGGTGAGCCGCTGGAACGCCTGCCGCGCGGAGTGGTTCCAGGTGGCCTGGAAGAGCGAGTCCCGCATCGCAGCGGCGTCGTCGCGCGCCCGCTGGGTGGCCGTCCGACGCCTGTGGCTGTCGATCTGATCCCGGCGCTCCGCGGCGAGCCGGAGGGCCTGGCGACGCTTGCGATTCACAACGCACCTCCTCGACTCGCGGGCTGCTGCGTGCTCCACTTCGCGGTCATGGCCCGGAACATCGACCTCGAAGACCTCCAGGCACGCGTCACCGCTCACGTCGCCGAACAGGTCGGCGCGCCGGTGCACGTGCGGGGAGTGAAGGCTCTGGCCGGTGGCGCCTGCCAGGACAACCTGCGGATCGACCTGGAGGTGACAGCAGGGCCGCAGCAGGGCGACCACCGGCTGGTACTCCGGAGCGACGCCGCTGCCTTGCTTGCTGGCACGCTGGACCGTCGTCGGGAGTTTCCGCTCATTCAGAGGGCGGTCGAGGCGGGGGTATTCACGCCCCCGGTGCGGTGGCTGGGCGAGGGCGTGGTGCGGGACGGCGCGTGGGCCTACTTCATGGACTTCGCCCCCGGCGTCGCCATCGGCCGCAAGGTCCTGCGGGACCCGGGCCTCGCCGAGGCGCGGGCCCTCCTGCCGGCCCAGCTGGCGACCGAGCTGGCCAAGATCCACTCGATCCGACCGCCGAGCCGCGGCGGGCGGGCCATCGACACGATCGACGAGCCCGACGGCGGCGACGCCGAGGCGTTCGCGCTGCGCAGCTGCCGGTCGATGCTGGACGACATCGGCGAGCCCCACCCCGCGTTCGAGCTGGCGCTGCGCTGGCTGCGGGAGCATCGGCCGAACGACGACGAGCTGACGCTGGTGCACCGCGACTTCCGCACCGGCAACTTCATGGTCACGCCCCAGGGGCTGTCCGCGGTGCTGGACTGGGAGTTCGCCGGCTGGGGCCACCCGGCCGAGGACCTGGCCTGGCTGTCGGTGCGGGACTGGCGCTTCGGGCAGCTGGACCGACCGATCGGCGGCTTCGCCCGCCGCGAGGAGTTCTACCCCCTGTACGAGGCCGCGAGCGGCCGCACCGTCGACCTCGCCACGGTCCTGTGGTGGGAGGTGATGGGCAACCTGCGGTGGGGGCTCGGCGCGCTGCTCCAGGGCAAGCGCTACCTGACGGGCCAGTCCCGCGACTTCGAGCTGATCGCGATCGCCCGCCGGGCCGCGGAGATGGAGTTCGAAGCGCTGCGCCTCATCGATCACGGCTTCTGAAAGAAACGCTGGACCGCCCCCTCCGGGCGGCACATAGTCGCGATGTCTCGGAGACTCCCATGCGTCGATTGAGCCTGTACGTCCTCCTCCTGATCACCATCGCGGCGACCGCGTGCATGCCGATGCGCCGGGGCAGCGGCGGTCGAGGCGGCGGGGGCAACGGCCTCGACGAAGAGGGCGACGACGACAGCAACGGCGATCCGTCCGACGCGGACGGCGACGGCCTGTCCGCGGGCTTCGAGGCGTCGATCGGCACCGATCCCGACGACGAGGACAGCGACGGCGACGGCTACTCCGACGGCGAGGAGTACCTCAATTACTTCCTGCCCCTGGACTCGAGCGACTACCCGTACGAGGGCGACTACCCGCGCGGCCCCCTGCCGGACGACGTGGGCGGCCAGGGCTGGTCCGAGGGGCAGGTGTCGATGGACTGGTCGGGGACCGACCGCTTCGGCCAGGAGATCTCCTTGCACCGCTTCTACGGCAACGTCGTGCTGGTCGACATCGCCGCCGAGTGGTGCGGCCCGTGCCGGGCGTCGGCCGAGACGCTGGACTACGAGTACAGCTCGCGCAAGGACGAGGGCTTCGTGGTGCTGCAGCTGTTGCTCGACGGGCTGAACTTCGGCGAGCAGCCGAACCTCGACCGGTGGGCCAACGACTTCGGCCTGACCATCCCGATCATCGGCGACAACTCGATGACGATCACGCAGCACTACGTGCCCAGCGGCGGCTCCTTCGGCATCCCGAACTACACGATCCTCGACCGCGAGCTCCGCGTCGTCGACTGGTTCCAGGAGGGCGGCTACCCCAACTGGAGCCTCATCGACTCGCTGCTGGCCGAGCCCGCCCCCGACGTCGACTGGCCGATGCCCGAGTAGGACATACTGCGCGCCCGCCTCCGGAGCGCGCCCATGCAGTACAAGCCGACCGCCGAGACCCTCCTGCTCGCCCTGGGCGACTTCCTGCAGACCGACGTGCGCCCGGCGATCGAGGATCGCGGGCTGTCCTTCCGCGTGCTCATCGCCGCCAACCTCGCCCGCATCGTGGCGATGGAGCTGGCCTGCGAAGAGGGCCACGACGCCTCCGAGCTGGCCGGCCTCGCGGCCGTGCTCGACGAGCCGACCGACGACCCCGTCGCCCGGAGCGGCCGCCGCGCCGCCATCGACAAGCTCAGCCGCCGCCTCGCGGAGAAGATCGCGGGCGGCGAGGGCGACGAGGCCTGGCTGAGCTCGGTGCAGGAGCAGGTGACGCGCACGCTGCGGGACCGGCTGACGGTCAGCAATCCCCGCTTCGACACGTCCCCCCACATCGAAGGAGCGAGCTAGTGGACTTCTCCCTCCCCCCCGAGCTGAACGAGCTGCGCGGCCGCGTGCGGGCGTTCGTCGACGAGCACATCATCCCCGCCGAGCAGGCCATCGTGGACGAGGACCGGGCCGGCTCCTGGGCGACCCTGCGTCGGCTCCAGGGTCAGGCCCGGGAAGCCGGTCTGTGGACGCCCCACCTGCCGGTCGAGCTGGGGGGCCTGGGGCTCGGGAACATGGGCATGTGCGTGCTGTTCCGCGAGATGGGCCGGTCGCTGGTGGGGGCTCGGGTCTTCAACTGCGACGCCCCCGACCAGGGGAACATGGACCTGCTGCTGAACGTCGCCTCGGACACCCAGCGGCAGCGGTGGCTCAAGCCGCTGTGCGACGCTGAGATCACGTCCGGCTTCTCGATGACGGAGCCGGCGCCGGGCGCGGGATCCGACCCATCGAACCTGAAGACGACGGCGGTCCGGGACGGCGACGGCTGGCGGATCGACGGCCGGAAGTGGTTCACCACGGGGGGCGGCGACGCGGCGTTCCTGATCGTGATGGCGCGCACCTCCGACGACCCCCGGGAGGGGGCGACCATGTTCCTCGTGGAACGAGACGCGCCGGGCGTCACCCACGTCCGCGACGTGCACACGATGGCCGGACCGGGGCTGCTCGTGCACAAGGAGGCGGAGCTGGTCTACGACAACGTCCGGGTGAGCGACGACGCGGTGCTCGGCGGGGTCGGTCAGGGGTTCCGAATGGCCCAGAAGCGGCTCGTCCCGGCTCGGCTGACCCACTGCATGCGCTGGCTCGGGCTGGCCGATCGCGCGCTCCAGATGTGCCGCGACTACCTCAAGACCCGGACGAGCTTCGGCCTGCCGCTCGCCTACCACCAGATGGTCCAGCAGAAGCTGGCCGACGGGGCGGTGTCGGTGCACTCCGGCAACCTGATGACCTTCCATTGCGCCTGGATGCTCGAGCAGGGGCTGGACAAGCAGGCGCGACCCTACAGCTCGATGTGCAAGCGGGAGATCGCCCAGTCGGTGTGCCGCATCGTGGACGACTGCATCCAGCTGCACGGCGCCCTGGGCTACAGCACCGACCTGCCGTTCGCCGGCTGGTATCGCCACCTGCGCGCCGCCCGCATCGCCGACGGGCCGGACGAGGTCCACACGATGGTCATCGCGCGCGACCTCCTGAAGGGCCGGCTGGAACTGCTGGTCTGAGCGGCGGTACGCTGCGCAGGTGAGGAGGATCGTCCCCGCGCTGCTCCTGGCGGCGCTGCTGCTCCCGGTGCCCGGCGAGGGGCGATCGCAGCGGCGCTCCGTCACGTTCACCGGAGTGCAGGCGCGCGACCAGGACGCCCAGACGATGGAGCGCGGGCTGTCGCGCCTGGAGCTGGACGCGCTGCGGAGCTTCCGGACGCGGGAGTCGGTCTTCGTGATCGTCGCCCCCAGCCAGGCCGCCTGGGAGCGCGACGTGGCGCCCAAGCTGGAGACGGCGCTGAGCGGCTCGCCGCGCAACTTCAAGGGGCTGATCTCGTTCCTGCCGCCGACCATCGAGCGGGCGGGGCCGGACATCTCGGGGGCGGTGCTCCAGCTGCAGCTGCCGCACGGCCGGGGAACCGGCGCGGTCGCGTTCCACCTGCCGCCGATCATCAACGACGGCCGGAGCGGCACGGCGCTGCTCAACAGCCCCGAGCCGAACAAGGGGCACCTCGTCAGCGGGGTCGACCTCGGGCGGGCGAGCGACGGGGACGAGCACGCGATGACGGGGCTGTACCTGCCGTCGTGGGCGTCGCCGCTGGGCCGAACGGGGCCGCCGGAGGTGCCGCTGCGGACCGTGCCCGAGGACGGGCGAGGGAGCCTCGTGCTGTTCCGCGGCACGGTCGGCGACGAGCAGCGGGACCCGCTGTGGGACCTGCTGAGCCAGGACACGATCGACCTGGCTCCGATGGACACGTTCCCGCGGCGCCTCGGGTCCCTGACGGAGCTGCTGAGGAGCGTGCGGCTGGAGCGGACGTTCCTGGACACCACCGAGGGCCAGGCGTCGACGGTGGCGCAGGCGCCGAACCACTGGAAGACGGTGGAGCGCACCGTGAGGCACCCGACCCGGTACGCCTCGCTGGTGGCGCCGGTGGCGGTCGAGATCGACGGCGAGGAGCACACCGTCGTGGTCGGCGTGGTCGCCTTCTACACCCCGCTGCTGATGGACCTGGACGAGGCGGCGCTGTGGTTCCGGATGGAGCCGAAGGAGTTCGCCGACGCCGTCTACAAGGGGCAGGTCCCGTTCTTCCGGGACGGCGAGACGCTGCTGTTCTGGCGCGGCTGGCTGGAGCGCTGGGCCCGGGACGAGGCGCTGGACCGCGCCCGCAAGCCGATGGCCCTGGAGGACGCCCGGGAGCAGGCGCAGGCCTGGGGGAAGGGCAAGTTGCGGGGGCTGGACCGGGCGAGCCAGGGGCCGCTGCCGATGCGGATGGTGATGATCCCTGACAAGGAGCGCGAGGGGCTGGTCGACGACCGGCTGTGGATGCGCCCGCTGGTCGACCGGGAGGACCTGGCGGGCTGGCTGCGGCGGTTCGAGCCGGGGCTCAAGCCGGGGGACCGGCAGCCGGCGTGGACGCTCCGGCTGGACGTCACGGCGGCGGAGGCGTCCGTCGCGTTCTCGCTCGAGGAGCCCTGGGAGCCGCCTCCGGAGCCGGGGCCCGCGCTGAGCAGCTCGACATTCGAGCCGAGCGCCCGGACGGGGACCACGACGGGCGGCGGGCCGGCGACGGCGACGCTGGACGGCGGCTCGGAGACGACGGCGGCGACGGTCGCAGAGGACGGGGTGGGGCTGCAGATCCTCGACCTGTTCACCGCCGACGGCGTCTGCCGGATCGGCGGCGAGGCGGACGCGGCGCTCGCGTTCGACGTGCAGGGGGTGCCCGACGGCAGCGTCGCGAAGCTCCGCGTCGAGTGGGACCTGCTGCTCGAGGGGCGCAGCGTCAGCCGGGATGCCTGGGGGCTCGAGCGGGGGGCCGGCGGCCACGAGGTCGAGTTCGCGGTCCCCTGCCCCAAGGACGAGGGCTCGGCCGAGCTGTACGTCGCGCTGCTGGTCGGGGGGCGGGAGGACCTGCTGGTCGACGCGGAGGCCCCCCTGGAGGTGCGACCGCCGGGAGGGAAGAGCTGGGCGCCGCTGCGCATGCCCGACGCGAAGGCCTGCCTGGGGCCGGCCGCGTCGGAGGGGACCGCGGACGACGAGGGATTCTCCATCGGCGGCTCGGCGGGCCTGTCGGCGGACCAGATCGGCTCCGCGATCCGCGGCTTCCAGCGTCAGACGCTGCGCTGCCGCGAGGGCAAGGCGGTGTCGGGCACGGTGGAGATCGAGCTGATCGTCGGCTGCGACGGCCGGGTCAGCGCCGCCGACGTCCTGTCCGACGGGACCGGGGACTCTGCGTTCGCCGACTGCGTCGCCCGCACGATGACCTACGCCCCGTTCCCCGCCCACGACCTGCCGGACGGGGCGATCTTCGGGCTCCCGCTCCGCTTCGAGTAGCAGCCGCCAGAACAGCGCCGTTCGAATCTGCTTGATTCATATTGGTTGAACCACTAAACCAATAGAGTGTCAGCCCCGCTCGCGAGACCTCCGGGCGACCAGCCCGAGCAGCAGGAGCAACCAGGCGCCGGAGCCGGGGGGCGTGTCGGCCGACGCGCACTTGCAGCCGTCCCCGGAGCCGACGAGGCCATTCCCCGGCGGGGTCCGGGGCTCGTCGTCGTCGTCCCCGGCGTCGTCGTCGTCCCCGGTCTCCGGGTACCAGGTGGACGGGTCGCAGGGATCGGCGCCCTCGAGCACGTCGTCGGGCAGGTCGGCGAAGTTCCCCGGCGTCGTGAAGCCGAGGGCGTTGTCGACGGTCGCGGTGTTGCCCAGGACGTCGGAGCTGCTGAGGTGGGCCGAGTAGGGCGTGCAGGGCTCCAGGTCGAGCGCCCACACCTGGTGGGTCAGCTCGAACTCCAGGTCCTCGGCGACCCCGACTCCCCAGTCGGCGTGCCCGTCGGCCACCTCGTCGGTGTCCCAGACGAGCAGCGCCCCCCAGTGGGTCAGCTCTTCGACGCGCGGGTTGCTGATCTGGGGCGCGCGGCAGTCGACGTCGACGCTGCTGGAGTCACCGACGTCGGGGGACGAGATCGTGATCGTGTCCTCGTCGCTGACCGCCAGGAGCCCGTCCCCGGTGACCGGCGCCCCGTCATCGAGCACCACCGGACCGGAGTAGATGCCGTCCGCGGTCTCGGGGAGGGTGAAGGTCTCGGGGTCGCCCTCGGTGTCCGACGACGCCGTGACGAGCACGCTCCCCAGCCCCGGCATGGTCGGGATCTGCACCGTCACCTGGATCTGAGCGTGGCAGGTGGTCTGCGACGCCGGGACGATCAGGAAGGCGATCTCGGTCTGCAGGGCGGCCAGGGCGTCCACGCGGCCGTAGCCGTACGACGTCGAGTGGCCCGAAGCGTCGTACGCGCCGCCGTCGGTGTCGATCTTGGTGGCGGAGTTCTGCAGCACCGTGCGGAGCCCGTCCCAGGACAGGTCGGGGAGCGCGGACAGCACGAGCGCGCCCACCCCGGCGGCCAGGGGCGACGCGGCCGAGGTGCCGCCGAAGCTGCCGGTGTAGCCGTCGATGTTGGTCGTGGTGATGCCCGCGGTGCCGTTGCTGCCGCCGCTGCTGGGGGCGGTGAAGTCGAGCTCGGCGCAGCGCTCGCTGTAGCTGGAGCGGAGCCCCAGGTTGGAGCTCGCGGCGACGGCGAAGGTCGACGGGTAGGCGACGAAGCCGTCCAGGTCGCAGGTGTCGACGGGGTGGCCGTTGCCCGCGGCCCAGAAGATGCCGACGCCCAGGCCGTCCCGCCCGAAGCCGACGGCGTTGTCGACGGAGACGGCCATGGCGGAGCTGATCGGCGTGTAGATGCCGGTGCCGTCGGTCGGTCCCCACGAGTTGTTGATGACGTCGGCGCCGTTGGCGACCGCCCAGTCGACGGCGTCCGCCTCGGTCTCGTCGTCCGCCCCGAGCATGCGGATCGGCATGATCAGGCAGTCGGGGCAGGCCCCCACGACGCCGATGCCCTGGGCGGGCGCGGCCGCCACCCCGGCGCAGGACGTGCCGTGGCTGCTGCCTCCGGCGTCGGGGTTGTCGTCCCCGCTGATGAAGTCCCAGCCGGCGACGAGGTGCTCGGCCAGGTCCGGGTGGTCGATGTCGACGCCGCTGTCGAGGATGGCGACGACGATGTCGGCGCTGCCGAGCTCCAGGTCCCAGGCTTCGGGGCCGTTGACGTCGTTACCGGCGGTGCCGCCGGCCTGCCCGGTGTTGTCCAGGTGCCACTGGTCGCCGAACTGGGGGTCGTCGGGCACGAACCGCTCGACCCGCTCGTTGATCCAGCTGACCTGGGCCCAGCGGGTGATCGGCGAGTCGTGCAGCAGGGCCGCCGCCTCCACGGGGTCGACGTCGGCCCCGGCGGGCACGAGCAGCCGCCACTGGTCCGGGGCGAGGCCCCGCGGACCGTCGACGACGAGCCCCAGGCGGTCGGCCAGGTCCCACATCGCCGCTTCGTCGAAGGGGTCGCGGAGCTGGAGCAGGATCTTGGGGGTGACGGCCCGCCAGGGGCCGGCGTCGCGACCCAGGCGCATGAGGGGGGCGGCGACGACGACGTCGGGCAGCGCAGCCAGCGCGCGGGCGACCGCTCCGGGCTCGGGAGCCTCGGCGCCGACGAGCCGGTAGCGGTCGGTGTGCAGGCGGGTCGCGCCCACGGGGCCGTCCCGCTCGAGGCGCCAGCGGTCGACCTGGAGCACGTCGGGCCGGTCGGGCGCGGCCAGGTCGTCGGGCCAGCTGTCCTGCGGGCCGGGGGCCCAGGTGACGGTGAACGCGCCGGGCACGGGGTGCAGCGCGAACGCGGCGTCCGGGTCGGCGCCGTCGTGGATGACCCGGGGACCGTCCCACGGAGCCGCCACCGCCATGCCGGGGGTGGCGATCGCGAACAACAGCAGGGCAAGGAGGGTCCTCATGAAGGCGGATGCATCATCGTCACCCGAAACGGCTCCTGCAAGGGCATCGGTCCGCGTGTATAAAGCCGCGCCCCCGTGCGCGACGTTCGATGTCGGAGTCGGGGGCCTGAGCAAGGAGGAGTCCGTGAGCCCGATCATGAGCCACCTCGAGGCCCTGGAGGCCGAGTCGATCCACATCTTCAGGGAGGTGGTCGCGGAGTTCTCCAACCCGGTGATGCTCTGGTCCGTCGGCAAGGACAGCTCGGTGCTGCTTCGGCTGGCCCGCAAGGCGTTCCATCCGGGCCGGGTGCCGTTCCCGATGATGCACGTCGACACGGGCTGCAAGTTCCCGGAGATGTACGAGTTCCGGGACCGGGTGGCGAGCGAGCTCGGCCTGAAGCTGATCGTGGAGCAGAACACGGCCGCGCTGGCCAACGCGCCGTCGATGAAGAACGTCGCCCGCTACTGCAACTTCTGCAGCAAGCACATGAAGACGGAGGCTCTGCTCGCGGCGCTCGAGAAGCACGGCTTCGACGCGGCGATCGGCGGAGCCCGTCGGGAAGAGGAGCGGTCGCGGGCGAAGGAGCGGGTGTTCAGCTTCCGGGACGACTTCGGCAGCTGGGATCCCAAGAACCAGCGGCCGGAGCTGTGGAACATCTACAACACCCGGATCCACGACGGCGAGAGCATCCGCGTGTTCCCGCTGTCCAACTGGACCGAGGCGGACATCTGGCGATACATCCAGAGTGAAGAGATCCCCATCGTGCCGCTGTACTTCGCAGAGCAGCGGGACGTCATCGAGCGCAGCGGGGCGCTGCTGCGGGCGGACGATCGGCTCCTGACCGACGAGGACGAAGTCAAGAAGCAGTGGGTCCGCTGGCGCACGCTTGGCTGCGTGCCCTGCACGGGCGCGATCCGCAGCCAGGCGACGACGATCGAGGAGATCGTCGCCGAGGCGCTGACGGCGACCAACAGCGAGCGGGAGAACCGCATCGTGGACCAGGGCGCCGAGACGATGGAGGACAAGAAGAAGGACGGGTACTTCTAGTGGACGGCGCAACCCCCGATATCAAGGCGGTCGAGAAGGCCCGAGAGGTCCTCCGGCGGCGACTGGAGTTGCTGCGGTTCACGACCGCGGGCAGCGTCGACGACGGCAAGAGCACGATGATCGGTCGGCTGCTGGTCGACACGAAGCAGGTGTTCGAGGACCAGCTGGCACACGTCAAGAAGGTGACCGAGCGGAGCGGCCGCGAGGGCATGGACCTGGCGCTGATCACCGACGGTCTGCGGGCGGAGCGAGAGCAGGGCATCACGATCGACGTGGCGTACCGGTACTTCAGCACGCCGAAGCGATCGTTCATCATCGCGGACACGCCGGGGCACATTCAGTACACCCGGAACATGGTGACCGGCGCGTCAACGGCCGACGCGGCGGTGATCATCGTGGATGCGCGCAACGGGATCGTGACGCAGAGCAAGCGGCACGCGTTCCTGAGCAACCTGCTGGGGATCCCGCACCTGATCGTCGCGATCAACAAGATGGACCTGGTGGACTACGACGAGTCGGTCTACGAGGACATCAAGGGCGAGTTCCGGGAGTGGGCGGCCAAGCTGGACGCGCACGACATCCGGTACATCCCGATCTCGGCGCTGTACGGCGACATGATCGTGCACCGCGGCGAGCGCATGCCCTGGTACGAGGGGTACACGCTGCTGGGGATCCTGGAGAACCTGGAGATCAGCCAGGACCGCAACCTGCTCGACTTCCGGTTCCCGGTGCAGCTGGTGTGCCGGCCGCAGACCGACGACCTGCACGACTTCCGGGGCTACCAGGGTCGGGTGGAGTCGGGCTCGGTGAACGTGGGCGACGAGATCGTCGTGCTGCCGTCGGGGCTGCGCAGCCAGGTCGAGTCGATCGTGACGTTCGACGGCTGGCACGAGTCGGCGTCGTCGGGGCAGTCGGTGACGATCACGCTGGAGGACGACATCGACGTCAGCCGCGGCGACATGCTGGTGCGACCGCGGAACATGCCTCGGGTGGACAAGGAGTTCGAGGCGATCGTCTGCTGGATGGCGGACGAGCCGATGGAGGTGCGCAAGAAGTACCTCATCAAGCACACGACGCAGACGGTGCGCGGGTTCGTCACGGAGCTGCGGTACCGGATCGACGTCGACTCGCTGCACCGCGACACCGGGGCGAAGGACCTGGAGCTGAACGAGATCGGGCGGTGCATCCTGAGGTTGCAGCGACCGATCTACTGCGACGACTACGACCACAACCGCGAGGGCGGGGCGTTCATCATCATCGACGAGATGACGAACCTGACGGTCGGCGCGGGCATGGTCTGGCGGCCGGTGCGGCTGCCGCCGGAGCCCACCGGGTACTAAGCCGGCCCGACAGGGCCTAGGATCCTCCCGGTGGGGAGGCCCGCAAACGAAGAGCTGACGGCGCTCGTGCTCCGCTTCCAGGCGGGGGACGTCGGTGCGTTGGACGTGTTGGTGCGGGCGGTGATGCCGTCGATGCTGCGCGCGGCGACGGCGATCCTGCGGGACCCGGCCGAGGCGGAGGACGCGACGCTGGTCGCCCTGGAGCGCGTGCTGCCGAGGCTGCGGGACTTCGAGCCGCCCGAGGGGTTCGTGCGGTACCTGCGTCGCGCCGTGCGGCACGCGGCGGTGGACGCGCTGCGAATCCGAAGCCGCGGACCCCGGCCGCTCGGCCTCGGCGAGCCGGGCTCCCCCGGCGAGCGTCGGGACGAGGCGCCCGACCCCGAGGCCGCCACCGCGTCCACCGAGCGGCGAGCCCAGATCTGGCGCCAGGTCGAGGCGCTCCCCGAGCCCGACCGCACCCTCGTGCAGCTGCACTACCGCGACGGCCTCCCCCTCGACCAGGCCGCCGAGCGGGTCGGGGTGTCCCGCTCGACCGCGAAGCGCAGGCTGAGGGCGGCGAGGCTGGTGCTGGCGCAGCGGCTGAAGGCCTGGGAGTAGCGGCGCCTGCGGCCACGCCGGCGGTCGAGGCGTCCGCAAGACAACAAACAGGTCTCGAAGCGGTGCCGATCGCCCGCTACACTCCGGCGATGCGTCGAGCGTTTGTTCTCCTCCTGGTGATCGTGGGCCTGGCCGCGCCGGCGACGGCCGGCGACCTGGTGCTGCCGTCCTGGCTCCAGGGCCGGGAAGCCGACGCGCGCTGGCTCATGGAGTCCGGGGACCGGCCCCGGGCGATGATCTCGCTGTGGGACAACGGGACCGAGGTGGTGCTCTACCTGCCGGGCCTCGATACGAACGAGATCGTGCGGGGCATCGAGCGGTACGCCGTGTACGAGCAGACCGAGATGGTCGAGTCGAGCTTCTGCACCGACGGCGCTTTCTTCACCGGGACCCGGCTGACCGCGCCTGGGATCGACGTCTACCAGCCGACCGTGACGAGCTACCGCAAGGAGGTGGCGCCGGGGAAGCTGCACATGTGGTGGACGCTCATGCCCAGGAGCGAGGCGGCTGACTACGTGCGGGCGCACCGCGACCAGATGGCGCGGTCGCTGCGCTCCGCGGGGCTTGACCGCGACCTGGACGAGTACATCGAGGAGACCGTCGAGAAGCTCGGCGGCATCTCCAGCGTCGAAGGATCACACCGCTACGAGCACGGCTTCTACTCGTACAAGCAGGAGATCCACAGCTCCAGCAAGGCCCAGGAGGCGCTCGTGCGCGCGTTCGGCGCCAAGCCCCAGCTGCGGGCGGCGCTGAAGTCGGCCTTGTTCAGCATCGGCCGCGAGGACCTCGCCGGCCCGCCGGGCGAGAAGGGCGTCAAGTTCGACCTGCGAGGCGCGGAGGTGGACACGATCCGCCCGGGCAAGTGATCAGAAGCTGTAGGCGCCCTTGACGTAGACGGTGTGGCCGCCCGCCGCGGGGTCCCCGAACTTGGTGTGCGTCTGCCCCAGCTGGAACAACGCGCCCGCCGACAGCTCGAAGCCGAAGCCGAAGTTCCAGGCGAAGCTCGGGTAGATCACCGCGCTGAAGCCCTTCTTCGTGAACGGGTGGTGGAACGTGTTGACGCGCTCGGCCGACGCCAGGTCCCACGACTGCTCGTGGTACCCGCTCAGGTCCCAGATCGTGAACACCCGCAGCAACCCCGAGCGACGCGCGATGTTGAGGTCCACCCCGAACACCAGGTAGTCCGCCACCTTCGGCCGCAGGATCTCCGCCGCGCATTGCTCGGGCACATCCCCCAGCGCGCAGTCCGCGATCAGCGGCAGCTCGCTCTCCTCGCCGGGGTTCGACGCGATGGACTCGCCCTTGCGCACCGCCCAGTGCTGCGGGCGGATGAAGTCGCCCGCCCCGAACTCGTCCGGCATCCCGTGCACCCACATCGCGTTGAGCATCACGTGGGCGCCGATCGTGTAGTCGACCCCGACGACCCACTTCGCGAACGGCGTGTTCGCCACGATCTCGGGCGCCGGGCCGCCCCCCTCGCCGTCCCGGTCGTAGTCGTACTCCCCCGCCGGCGCGATCAGGATCGGGTCGTTGAACAGGCGGATCGTGCGCCGCTCCGGGAAGTACACCCCGACCTCGATCCGGTAGCCGATGCCGACCACCGGGATCTCACCCGCCAGGTTCAGCCCCAGCACGTGGATCCGCGGCCACGTCAGCGCCGTCTCCGTGTTGATCACACCCGAGATGCACTCCTCGTCCTCGCCCGGCTCGTCCTCGCGGATCTCGGGCGGCGGCGGGTCGTTCTCGCAGCCGGCGTAGCTGTCGTCCTGGAACGTGAAGTTCTGGTACGGCACCGGGAAGTCGTCGAACCCCCGGTAGAAGCTGATCGCCAGGTCCTGGTTCAGCACCGTCGCCGCCATGCGGAACGCCAGCTGCACGTTCCGCAGGTTGACGTCCGGCAGGTCCGTCGTCGTCGACCCGACGATCGTCGGCAGCCCCGCCCGCCGCGCGAACTCCGTCTCGCTGTGCACGTAGTACCGCAGCTCCTCGTCCAGGAACGGCAGCCGGTCTACCGCGGCCAGCCCCAGCTGCCCCGACGTCGGCACCAGCGCCGGCCGGAAGGCCGGCACCGCGACGGCGCTGAACGTCCAGTTGGGCGCCTTGTTGGGCAGCGGCGTCCAGTCGATCCGCAGCATCAGGTTGGCCTGCTGCTCGCCGAACAGCAGCGGATCCTCCAGGTCGTCCGCGTTGAGGTTGTTGGTCGGGTTGAACTGGTCGCCCACCCCCCACTGGACCAGCTGCTGACCGAAGCGCACGTCCAGCCCGGGGAAGAACAGGTCCCGCGCGTGGATGTACGCCGCGTGCGCCTCGATCCGGTACGGGTGCAGCCCCTCGCGCACGCTCAGCCCGGGCAGCCCGTCGGGATCCTCCGGCAGGCCCACCAGCACGAAGTCCAGGTCGAGCACGCCGCGGAACCGGCTGATCTCCGCCGCCATCGTCACGTTGGCGATGTTCTCGTTGCGCACGAAGCCCACCGGGAGCACGTGCTGCGCGTACCAGCCGCCCTGGGTGCGCTCCTCCACCTGGAAGCGCACGTCGCTGCTGATCCGCCCGCCGATGTCGACGTTCAGACGCGGAATCGCCCGGCGCTTCCGCTTCGGCTTGGGCTTGCTGGCCTCCTCCAGCGCGTCCAGTCGAGCCTCGAGCTGCTCGATCTGCACGTCCCGGGGATCCGGCTCGGGCGGCGGCGGTGGCTCGGCGGGCTCGTCCTCACCGGCCGGGTCGTCGTCGTCTGCGGCCGAGTCGTCGTCGTCGCCGGCGGAGTCGTCATCGTCCCCGGCTGCGTCGTCGTCGTCCCCATGGGACTCGGCCAGCGCAGCCGACGGGAGCAGCAGGGCGAGCAGCAGCAGGAGCCGAACCATGGTCAGTTCTGCAGGCTCCGCACCGAGAACACGTCGTCCGCGACCCCGGTGTTGACCTCCCACTCCTGGCGGATCAGCTCGGTGGCGGCGTCGCCCCGGCTGTGGTCGATCATCTTCATCGAAGCGGCGTTGCAGACGTCGCCCTGGCAGCTGTAGTCGGTCCGCAGCTCCGTCTTGATGTGCTGGCCCTTGTCGCTGAAGTACTTGATCTCGACCGGCTGGATGTACTTCTTGCTGACCGTCATCTCCAGCTTGCTGTAGGCGCTCTTCTCGCCCTCCCGGGGCGTCATCTCGAGCACCCAGTCCGTGTCCGTCTCGCTGAGCAGCGCGGCCGAGTAGACCGGCCCGTAGGTGACGGTGGAGATGTCCTCGTTGCTGAACGTCGTGCCCATGAATCCGCCGGACGTGGCGGACGAGGCGACCCGCCGGACCTTGCTGTAGGCCGGCAGGTAGATGTACATCTGGTCGCGCTTCTGGACGAGCGCCTTGGTGCCCTTCATGTCGCCCGGGGCGGTGAACTCGGTGAGCCGCTGGTCGCCCTTGATCCAGACCTTCAGCCCCATGACCTTCGGGTCGCGCCCCTTCTCCTCGTTGACCAGCTCGTACTCGAAGTACTGGTCGACGGCGCGGGTCATCGACTCGTCCATCTGCGCCAACACCGTGGCGCCGTCGCTCGCCCAGGCGAAGGTCGCGAGGCCGAGGGCGGCGGCAGCCAGGATCGTCGTCATCCACTTCATGTCTCTTCTCCGTGGTCCAGCGCGGCGAGCGTCGCCGCTCCGCTGTAGGACCGCTTGCGCGCGAGCGCGGGGATCGCGATGAACGTCGTCAGCCCCGCCACCAGCATCGCAGACGCCGTCAGCATGCCGACGTTCTTGAGCGGGCGCGCGTCTCCGAGCGTCAGCACCCAGAAGCCCGCCGCGACCATGATCGCGTTGGTCCAGACGGCCACCGCCGTGGTGCGGGCGGCGGCGACCGCACCGGCCGACCGCGGCGCCCCCTCCGGGGCCCGCCACGCCGCCACCATGTGCACGGCGTAGTCGACACCCGCGCCGATGATCAGGCTCGCCAGCATCGACGTGCCGATGTCCAGATGCACTCCCAGGGCGCCCATCGCACCGTAGACCGCCAGGAGTGTCAAGAACGTGGGACAGCTCGCCAGCAGCCCCGTCAGCGGGGAGCGGAACACCACGCTGAGGATGACGAACACCAGCGCCAGCGCCAGGCCCAGCGACTTGAACTGGTTCGCGGTGACGCTCTGCTCCAGCCCCCGGTACAGCACCGGCAGGCCGGAGACGACGTACTCGACCTCCGGCGGCCGCATCGACGCTTCGCGGTGCAGGCCGGTCAGCGAACCTGCGATGTAGCGCATCAGCCGCTCGCCCTCGTCGCCCTCGGGGAGCGTCAGGCCGGCGTTGCTCACCAGGTCCCGGGCCTTGGCCAGGCCCGCCGCCTGCGACCACGCCTCCGCCGCCGGAGTCTCGATCGAGAACACCAGGTCGTCGGGCAGGAATGGCGCGTCGTCGATCGACTCCAGGCCCATCGACGTGGTCGCCGCCGACAGGATCGCGTCGGCGTCGGGGGCCGGGCCGGCGGCGGCGAGGGCCCGGGCGAAGGCTTCGGTCACGCCGGGCTCGTCGGGCAGGTCGACGAGGAACTCGTCGGTGCCCATGAACACGACGAGCATCTGCGCGACGACCTCGGACAGGTCACCCTCCCCCAGCGGCCCGCGGATCGCCTCGCCGAGCTTGCCGCGGTCGACGGCGACGTCGTGCCGTCGGCAGAGCGCCTCGATGTGCACCTCGGCCATCTGCACCGGGCGGAGCACCAGGTCCCGCTGCTCGAGGTAGCGCTCGACGTCCGAGAGGATCCGGGACAGCTCCTCGGCCCGGGTCGCGCCGAGCTGGAGTTGGATCAGCGCTTCGGTCCGGTCACCGTCGATCAGCTGCTCGACGGCCTTGTTGCCGGTCATCAGCCCGAACAGCAGCCCGATCTTCTGGCTGCTGTCGGGGATCCGCCGAATCCCCTCCATCGCCTCGTTGGCCTGGGACAGCGGCCCCGTGATGTCGATCGTCGCCGAGACGCCACGAACGAGGGACATCTCGTCCACGGTGCGCTGCACATCCCGCAGCACGACGGGGTCCCGGAGGTCGCCGCGGACCAGCACCTGCAGGTACTGGGAACCGCCGAAGTGCTCCAGCAGGAAGCGCTCGGAGAGGTCGGGCTCGCTGCCGGAGTCGAAGAAGGCGGCGTTGTCCATCCGGGTCTGGACGCGGCTGACGAAGAAGGTGGCGGCGACGACGCCCGCCAGGAGGACCGTGACGACGGCCAGCCGCCGCTCCGCGGAGAAGCGGGCGAGGGCGACGGTCGGCGCGGCCATGTTCACGCCCGGGGGCTTGGCCTTCATGCCGGTGACGCGAATCACCGCGGGCACGAACGTGAGCGAGAACACCAGGGTCGAGAAGATGCCCAGCGCGGTGAACTGACCGAACACGCGCATCGGCTCGATGTCCATCGCCATGAAGGACAGCAGGCCGGCGACGGTGGTGAGGCCCGCCGCGAGCACCGGAGGTCCGACGCCCGCGAGGGTCAGCCGGAGCGCCTCGGCGGGGTCGCCGGACTCGGCGTGCCGGTAGTAGTGGGCCAGCACGTGGATGGCGTAGGCGCTGCCGACGGCGAACAGGATGACCGGCATCGACGACAGCACGATGTTGTAGCGGAGCCCCAGCAGCTGCATCGTGCCGAGGCTCACGCCGATGCCCATGCCGGTCGTGAGCAGGGCGAGGACGGCCCCGCGGACGTCCCGGAACGTCACCAGCAGGATGAAGATGATGAGGGCGACCGACCACGGCGTCAGCCGGTCCATGTCGTCCTTGGCGGTGTCGTAGATCCAGGTCGAGATGAACGGGGCGCCCCCCCAGAAGATCTCGTGGTCTGCGAACTCGTCCAGCACGACGTCGCGGATGCGCTCGGCCGTGACCCGGGGGTCCGACTCGGCCCCCAGGAAGCAGTAGACGATGACGGCGTCGCCGTCGGCGCTGACCATGCGACCGACGATGTGGTCCCGGGACATCACACGATCGCGGACGAACTCGGCCTCCAGGTCGTTGCTCGGCAGCCGGTCGATCAGGGAGGACCAGCGAATCCCGCCCATCTCGTCGGGGGTGATGTCGTCGACGTTGATGATGGAGACCGCGTAGGCGACCTCCTCGATGTCGTCGGCCGCGGCGGTGACGGCGGCGAGGGAGGTCAGGAAGTCGGGTGTCCACAGGTCGGGCGCGTCGATGGCGACGATGGCGACGTCCAGGCCGCCGAACCGCTGGTTGATCTCCGAGAAGAGGCGGACGTCCGGGTTGCTCTGGGGGAGGAACGCGAGCAGGTCGTCGTCCTGCTCGACCTGCACCGCGAGCACCGCCAGGGCTCCCGACAGGAGCAGGCAGAACACGACGACAGCGAGGCTCACGCGCTGGTTCAGCAGCGCCTTCGCGAGCGCGTCCATCAAGGGGCCGGATCCTCCGGCCGGGGAGTGTACCGCGGCGCTGACGCGGGCACCTCACGGCGCTGGGGAGCAAGAAACTGCGGACGTCTTGTCCACGTCTGGCCGGGGCGCCCGTTGTACAGGTCGAACCCGCTGACGGGACACCGAACCAGGAGATCCAGACATGCTCGACCGCACCCTCATCTCGCTCTTCGCCAGCCTCTGCCTGCTCATCGTTCCGATGGCCGTCTCTGCATCCGACTTCGAGGATGAGGAGGAGGACTCCTGGGACGAAGAGGACGAGGACTGGGACGCGGATGAGGACGACGACGACGACGACGACGACGACGACGACGACGACGACGACGACGACGAC